>DAOWES010000002.1 GCA_030638385.1 Candidatus Cloacimonadota bacterium
AAGTTTTTTTACCTTGTTTTTTATCAATAATATAACTTTCGATATCGGCTTCTGTTTTATGCCAATTTGGCTTTAATTGTCTATTATGAACTTCACCATCGTGCGAGATAATACCATCTCTAACTTGGAAAGTAAGGTTCATGCCATTGCCATTTTTTGTGATATAATCAACTACATTCAAACTTTCTATATTATGATGAAAATAACCGATCCCATGTTTTTTACAACAAGCAGATAAGGCAACTTCACCCTCATGACCAAAGGGAGAATGCCCCAAATCGTGGCCCAAAGCAATTGCTTCGATCAATTCCTGATTTAAGCCGAGATTTTTTCCAATGGTACGGGCTATTTGAGATACATAAGTTGTATGCAAACTTCTGTTTGTCATCTCTTCATCAAACATATTAGTAAATGAAAAAACTTGAGTTTTCCCTTGATAGCGACGATAAGCACCACTATAGAGAATTCTGTCTCGATCGATAGCATAGGGCGAACGAATATAATCTATCTCTTCCGAAATAGCACGATAAGCATCACTTTCTTGCGCAGCATATTGGCTAAAATGAGCTACTTGCTCTAAGCGGTTTTTCTGATAAATCTTCTTTATTTTATCTTGATCAAGCACCTTGCCTCCAAACTAATCTTGCGTTACTAAATTCTCTAATGAACACTGCTTGCGAAATTTAAGGAAATATGGATCAAAGCCCTCTTTCCGCTTCATCTCTTCGAAGTAGGTTACAATATGCCCGGCTTCAGGTAATCGAGAAAATCCACCTTCATACATAGAAACGAAATCTTCGCGCTTCGAAAATTTCTCCACAATCCACTTCGCATACTCTTCGTCATCAGTAGCTATCCACACAATTCCTTTACGCTTTAATAATTTGTTTAACGTATCGATAAACTTATCTTGAATTATTCTATTCTTATGATGTTTCTGCTTAGGCCACGGATCAGGATGATTGATAAACACATGTTTAATAGAGCCTTCCGGAATTATTTCCGTTACTGCTTCATCAACAAATAAACGCATCACACGCACATTTTTATGACGTTCTACATCCATGTTATTTACTATCTGACGTAAACGCTTCTCCTTGATCTCAATTCCTATAAAATTTCGATTATGATTGATGAGAGAACGCATTCGTAAAAATTCACCCATTCCACTGCCAATCTCCAAAAACACCTGATTGTCATTACCAAATATTTCTTTAAAATCTAATAATTTACGCTCAGTTACATCAATTTCAAAGAATGCTCTTTTCTCTTCTAAATTCATTTATTCATTTCCATTTAACTTTATTATTTTATAAATATGTAAAAAAATATTATCCGATCTTTGTGTCAACAAACAATCAGCTAAGAATCGGCTTTGCTTTAGCAAAACGATTTCGACAAAAACGATTTCGAACAAAACGAAGTGCCCTAAACTGTCCCCATTTACAAGGGGACAGTTTGGGGGAACTTTTGCGAGTCGAAATAAGGTCACAAATCCCCTCTAATAGAGGCTGTCCATTATACACATTTATTTTTCATACTAACACCCACCTCTATTTATTATGTTAAGTGCACTATTTTTTATAATTTCTTGCAGAGATTAGCTTGACGGAAAACATAGATAACTCCTTTTGTCCCAGATAGTTGAAGAAATAAAACAAGGAAGTGCAAAAAATGAAAAACTGGGTTATTGAAGAATTTCAAAACATAGATCTTAAAGATGAAAGACTTAATAAAAGAAGTAAAATTATTTTAAATAAATTAAGCAACAAGCCCTATGAAAGTATACCTAAGGCATTTTCTGGATTCCATGAAACAACAGCTGCTTATCGTTTTCTAAATAATGATAATGTTAATTATGATAATGTATTATCTGCTCATAGAGATGCAACTTTAAAAAGATTAAATAATGAAGAAGTTATCTTAGCAATACAGGATACTACAAGCATTGATTATACATTCAAGAAAATTGGATCAGAGCTTGGCCATTTAGAAAACTCTAAAAGAAGTGGGTATTTATTGCATCCAACACTGTTAACTAATGATAAAGGGCTGTGTTTAGGAATATGTAAGTCTAAACTTTGGACTAGAAATCCTAAAGAAATTGGGGCGGCAAAACTGAGAAAAAAAATGCCTATCAACAAAAAAGAAAGTTATCGATGGATTGAAAGCTATAATTACTCATGTGAATTAGCTAACATGTTGCCTGAGAAGAAAATAATAAATATAGCTGATAGGGAAAGTGATATATATGAGCTTTTTTATGAAGCAAATAAAGAAAAAAACAATGCTCACCTGGTTGTTAGGGCAGGCTATAATAGAAGAACATTAAATGAAAATAAAGAAGTGACATTATTAAGGGATAGGCTTGAGAAAATGCCCTCGAAAGGGAAAATAAAAGTTAGTATTCCGAGAACCAGCACAAGAAAAAAAAGAATTTCAGAATTTACTGTTAAATATGAAAATGTTGAATTTTTAGTTCCGGCCAACAAAGTCAAAGATTTCTCTAATATAAAAATAAATGTTATAACATTCAAAGAAGAAACAAAAGATGCAGAAATAAAGCCTATTGAATGGATTTTAATCACAACATTGGATATACAAAATATGGAAGCAGCTGTAAAACTTTTAGGCTATTACAAAGCTCGTTGGCAAATTGAAATATTTTTTAGAACATTAAAAACTGGCTGCAAGATTGAAGAACTACAGTTAGAAAAAAAAGAAAGACTGGAACCATGCTTAGCTCTTTATATGATTATTGCCTGGAGAATAATGTATATAACAATGATTGGTCGAGTTTACCCAAATTTGCCAGCAGATCAAGTTTTTGAAACAGAAGAAATAGAAATAATTTCAATAATAGCCAATAAGAAAAGCCCTTCAGAGAAACTTACAGTTAAAGCATTGATTAGGATTATTGCTTCTTTTGGAGGTTTTCTTGGAAGAAAATCTGATGGAGAACCAGGACCTGAACAAATATGGACAGGATTAAAAAGAGTTTCTGATTTTGTCCTCACTTATAAAAGACTTAAGGAATTTAATACTTATGTATAATGGACAGCTAATAGAGGGGGTGGCAGCTACGAGTCGGCTCTGAACAAAGTGAAGAACGATCTCGAGCTGACGGGGTGTGCGAAACATCACCACAATCCACCCTCATCCGACTGTCCTTCTCCCTGCAGATATCGTTCTTGTCGAAATCGTTTTTCTACGAGTTGGCTTTGCTAAAGCAAAACAATCTCGATCAAAGCCGATTCATAGCCGAATCTTAGAAGGAACATAAGAATAGCAGGAAAAAAAAAAGAGATAAAAGCAGTTATAACATGAGTAAAGCCCTAAGCTGTCCCCATTTCAAGGGGACAGTTTTGGGCACTTAGAAAACTATTGACTCATTAATCATGGATCAATATTTACAACATAATAATATTTTATGAGGAGCGGGGCATGAATTTTAATAAATTTACCTTAATATTTCTGATTTTAAACTGTGTTGTTTTCAAAGCATTTGCTAATACAATAAATGAGATAGATAATAATGCGGTAGTAAAAGAACAGTTAATTGAATATAAAATACGAATACAGCAATTAGAAAAACAAGTGGAGAAACAAACTGCAAACATAGACATCAAGCAAACGGAACAAAAAAAACACACTGATTCTACTATAAATAAAAAAATTGAGGAATTACTCGATAATAGAAATGATGTGCTCAGTATGCGTGAAAAATGGATTGATAAATTTATGATGGCTTTATCAATTTTCATCGCCTTAATAGGTTTTGGTTTAACCGGAATTATATTTTATGTAAATGGAAAATTATCAGATAAGATTAATAAAAAAATAAATGAGAGCGTTGATAGTGCAAGAGAAAAAGTTCAGCATTATACCGAATTAGCAAGTTTTAAATTAGAGCAACTAGACAAATATGTTGATAAGGCTAAAAATAAATATCAGCTTTTAGAAAAGATGACAGCTGCTGAGCTTGAAGATGAAGATAATATAAAAATTGTAGATGAAGCTTCTAGTGACCCTGAAGCCTCTCTTTTAGATATAGCAATTGTTGAAGCATATAAATTACAGGAAAAGAAAAAATATTTGGAAGCGATAAATCAGTGGAAAATGATATTAAAACAATTTGATCTAAAAAGGAGTGAATTGGCCAATATCTATTTTAATATTGGCTATCTCTTTCATTCAGTTTATGATATTAATAATAAAAAATCTGATCTATTAGAAGCAATAAATCATTATACTCATGCAATTGAAATCAGAGAAAGTTTTTCTTCCTATTACAACCGGGGACTTGCTAAAACTGCAATTCAGGATCACACAGGTGCGATAATTGATTACAATAGAGCAATAGAACTTAATCCAAATCACGCTGATATCTATTTAAATCGAGGAGTTGCAAAAGGCGAAATGAAGGAATATATTGAAGCGATAGAGGATTATACTGAAGCCATTAATCTGAAACCAGATGATTATAAAGCTTATTACAATCGGGGACTTACGAAAAATAAAATTGGAGATCACAAAGATGCGATAAGTGATTACAGTAAAGCAATAGAACTTAAACCTGATGATCATGAGGCTTATTGCAATCGAGGAGTTACGAAAACGAAAACTGACGATTACAAAGGAGCGATAGTCGATTACGATAAAGCAATAGAACTTAATCCAAATTACGGTGATGCCTATCTAAATCTAGGAATTGCGAAACAAAATAACGGAGATAATGATAGCGCAATACTAGATTACAATAAAGCAATAGAACTTAATCCTGATGATCATGAGGCTTATTGCTATCGGGGAGTTGCGAAAACTGCAGTAAAAAAATATACTGAGGCGATAGAGGATTACAACAAGGCAATAGAACTTAAGCCAAATTACGGTGATGCCTATCTAGATCGAGGAATTGCGAAAACTGCAAATCAGGACTACCCAGGAGCCATAGAGGATTATACTGAAGTCATCAATCTGAAACCAGATAATCATAAGGCTTATTTCAATCGTGGAGTTGTGAAAGCTGCAAATCAGGATTACACAGGTGCGATAATTGATTACAGTATAGCAATAAAACTTAATCCAAATCACCATGATGCCTATTTAAATCTCTTGGAATGTGCTATTATTAATGAAGATAATAAGATTTGGGAAAAGTATATGCGAATGTTACAAAAAATGAAGCTAAATCGTTATCATAAAGGAATTCTAAATTATTTTGAAGCTGTAGCTGAAATTGTATTTAAAAAGAATATTAATATCAACATTAATCAAATTATGGAACAAATCATAAATGAGTTTAAGAATTATAATAAAAAGATTAATTGGTCATTTGACGAAATTTATAATTGGGTAGATGGGGAAAATGAACTCAAAAAGGCACAGAAAAATTTAATAATTGAGCTTACACAAAAATTTGAAAATATAGTTTCGGAACATGATGCAAAATTGAGATAAATTATAATATCTTTCGCTTAATTCCCTAAGCTGTCCCCATTTACCAGGGGACAGTTTGGGGCACTTGAGAGAACACCTCAATGAGACGAGATGAAAAACATTCACCTCAATCCGCCCTCATCCTGCTGTCCTTCTCCCGTTTTACGGGCGAAGGAACATGAGAATAATAGGAAAAATAAAAGAGAAATTTGTCATGCTGAACCGTTGAATGCGTAGTTTTTACTAAAACAGCATTGGAGTCGAAGCACCTTATTCGCGGAGTTTGTACTTTTCACGAATTCCTCAATTTTAGATAAGTGCCCTAAGCTGTCCCCATTTCAAGGAGACAGTTTGGGGCACTGAAATAGATTCCGGATGCTACGGTTTTTCCCTTTTCACCAAATCTCCGGCTGAAACATTAATGATCTCTTGATCGGAATTTATAATTTGCAGATAGCCATTTTCATTAAGATCCACAACCTCACCTTCAATCTCCCGATACATCTGCTTCACGATTACCCGCTCACCAAAAATATCCATCCTCTCTTTAATCTCTTTCAATTGAATTTGAAAATCCCCATTCAAAAACGCACTATATTCCGCATCAAAAACCTTTAAAAAATGTGATAACAATTCTGCTCGCGAAACTTTAGCATCTTCCCCATAAAGCGAAGTTGCCGTAGAGGCAAATTCCTCAGGAAATGTTAAAATCGAATGATTGATTCCAACCCCAATAATCACATCTTTGATCGCGTCCAAATCGCTAGACATTTCCGCTAAAATCCCACTCACTTTTCTCCCATTTAATAAAATATCATTCGGCCACTTAATAATTGGTTCAAATTGGTAAAACTCCAATGTCTTCGCTAAAGCTAAAGCAGTTATCAAGGTTAGTCGTGGCCCATACTCCATGGGAATTTTAGGTTGCAGATAAAAGGAAAAACAGATACTTCCCTTAGCAGTTGAATACCAAAATCTATCTTTTCGCCCTCGCCCCTGCGGTTGTTTTCCGGCTAAACAGAGTAATCCTTCCTCTTTTTTGGGCTCGGCTAAAGTTCTTACCCAACTATTAGTCGAATCTACCTCCGCCAAATAATAAGTTTTTTCATATGAAAAAATTGTATCTCCGAAATCAATTTCCGTAGGCAGTAAACCACCGGGAGATTTAATAAGACGATAACCACGCTTGGGAAGGCTTTCAATTTCATAGCCATCATTCTTTAGGTTCTTAATCTGTTTTGAGATTGCATTTCTGGAAAGATGCAAAAGTCTGGCAAGATCAGCACCGGAAATCCAGGCATCTGCTTCGCGTAAACATTTGATAATGAAATATTTCGTCATAATGTAAACCTTATTCCTTTATGAGTTGACAATAACATCAAATTATAGAATTTGACGAAAATCAAGAATATGGAGCTCAAAGAAATGGATAATCAAAATAGCGTAAAGCGAAATATAAAGATCCTCCAATTTATCCGAGAAGCATCTTTGCAGGATGTCTTAGATGAATCTAAATTGGCTCGTGAAAAATATCATCAGAATAATGCTTATCTTTGCTCAATCGTAAATGCAAAGTCGGGAAAATGTTCAGAAAACTGCGCCTATTGTGCTCAATCAGCATACCATAAAACAGATATTGCAATTTATCCGCTTTTGGATTGTGATGAGCTTGTTAGCAGAGCAATTGAATTTTCAAAAGCCGGTGCCACACAATTTTCAATCGTTACCAGCGGACACTCTCCAACAGCTACGGAATTGGAAGTAATTTGTGAAGCAGGAAAAAAAATCAAACAATTATCTGACATCAACCTATGTTGTTCTTTGGGAAT
>DAOWES010000096.1 GCA_030638385.1 Candidatus Cloacimonadota bacterium
GAATTTTTAAACAAAAGATTAAATTATCAATTATGCAAAACTCATATTATAAATTTACGATAACAAAAAAAGCAATATAGAAGGGTTAAGCTATGGGGAAAAAAATAAAAATTCTGCTTGTTGAAGACGAGGTATTAATATCAGAGTGTTTAAATTATGATCTGAGAGAGGTCGGCTTTGAAACATTTCCGTTTATTGCCAGCGGCGAAGAAGCCATTATGGCAGTAAAAGAGGAAATCCCGGATATTATTTTGATGGATATTCATCTCGCAGGTGAAATTGATGGTATTGAGGCAGCCGAAGAGATCTTAAATTCAAAAAAAATTCCAATTATATTTATGACTGGCTATGAAAAAAACGAACTCATCCAACGAACCAATAAGATGAAAGAAGTAATTTTTCTTGAAAAACCTGTCGAAATATATGATATAACCAGAATGATTGAAAAAGTTTTAAAATAATCAACTAATTCTCACGGATAATATTTCTTACTAAAATCAATTATCTTAAAAAGAGTTCAAACTAAATTGATCTTCAGCAAGTAACATTAAATCTATAATAATAATATAGCAAAGAAGGGGAAATGAAAAAAGATATATTAAAATCAGTTAAATTAGAAAAAAAGGACTCATATATTAAAGACCTATTTCATAGCTCTCATATTCCTTTAATTATAATGAATCCGAAAAGTAATAAATGTGTTGATTGTAATAAAGCAGCTATCGAGATATACGGATATAAAAACAAAAAAGAACTACTCGGCAAATCCCCTTTTGAAATATCAACCATCGCACAAAATAATGGGGACCTATCATCTTTAACATCACTGATAAAAGTACAAGAAGCGCTGGAAAAAGGATCAGCAACATTCAAATGGAAGCACCAAAAACCAAGCGGAGAAATCTGGGATGCAGAAGTTCAATTAATGTGTGTAAACTGCAAAGGTAAAAGATTATTGCAATTTAGTTTTTATAACATCATCCAGCACAAACAAACTAAAGAATTGATGAAAAAGACTTTGCAAAAATCTCGAATTTCAAATTCAATTTTACGCCATGATATTACCAATGACTTAGTAACCATTAAAAGTGCTGTAAATATTTTCAAGAGAACATCTAATACAAAAATGCTCGAAGAGATCGACAATAGAATTACTAAAAGCTTAGGCATAATTAACAATCATCGCAAACAGGAGTCTTTCATAGAAGAATATTCTGCTCACCAAAAATTCAAGATTGAAAATGTAATAAATAAAATTGCAAATGACTATCCTGACTTTGAAATTAATATATCAGGTTCCGGAAACGTGTATGCAGATGAGGCAATATATTCCGTTTTTACAAACATCATAAGTAATTCAATTCTACACGGAAAATCCGACAAAATGAATGTTGAGATTGAATCTTGTGATAAATATTGCATGGTGAGATGTGCGGATTTTGGGGTTGGCATTCCGGATAAGATAAAACTGGATGTATTTAAAAAAGGTTTTACTCACGGAGCTACGGGTAATACCGGAATTGGCTTATACATTGTTAAACAAACGATAGAAGAATATGGTGGAAAGATATATTTTGAAGATAATCATCCCCAAGGCACCATTTCAGTTATTCAATTGAAAAAAGTTTTGACAAATAAATCCTATTGTTCAAGAGAGTTATATTAAAGTAATTGCCACGAGTAATTCATTAATGGCAAAATGGGATTTATTTTAGGAGAATAAATGGCTGTAATTTTAATAATTAATGAGAATAAAAACAATCTCATATACATCGAAACAATCATAACAGAGCATTTTTCAGATCTCAAATTATTAAAAGCAGAATCCCCGAAAGAGGCTTTGCTCATTGCCAATAAAGAGCTCCCGGATCTAATAATCCTAGATGATTTCAGCGCCGAAATGACAGGATGTGATTTTTGCCAAAAACTCAAACAGAACGAACCTACCAAAGATATTCCAATTATCTTGCTTACGGCAGTCGATACACCGGCTGAAATTAAAATTAAATATGTTGAAGCCGGGGTTGATATTTTTCTAACAAAACCTATAATCCCAATTGATTTAACGACCACAATAAGCGCAATGCTTCGTATAAAAGCGGCAGAAAATAAATTGCAAAAGCAAAAAGATTATTTGCATCACCCTCAAACCAAAAGCACAAAGGAGATAAAACCAAGTAAGAACATCTATCATACTCTGATCGACATTAGTAGCGAAGGTTTTGGATTTATTGATGAAAAGGAAAGAATTTATTTTGCTAATCAAGCAACCTGCAATATTTTTGGATATTCAAAAGATGAAATGATTGGAAAAAAACTAAGTGAATTAACAACTCCTGAAAGTTATCAACATATTCTCTCCCAAAAGTCATCTAGTAATGAAAGCGAAACACAACGATATGAAATTCCCATTCTAAGAAAAAATGGTGAACAGAGATTAATCAGCATAATCACAACCCCAAAATATACCGAAAACGGAAAACATGAAGGTTCGATTAGTATATTTCATGATATTACTGAAGTTAAGCAAAAAGAAAAGAAACAACAAAATAATCATGAAAGATTAAAATTAATGAATTCAATTTTTCGTCACAATATCGCCAATGACCTTTCGGTAATTAAAAGCGCTATTAATATTTTCCAAAAAGAGCCAAGCCAGGAAATGCTTAGTGAAGTTATCAACAGAGTTAGGAAAAGTTTAGCTACAATAGATATCCAAAGAAAACAAGAAGCATTTATCGAATCTTATTCAAATCTGGAAGAATATAATTTAAATGATGTTCTCGATAAAATCATCAAACTTCATAGTGATATTGAAATCACTATCACCGGTTCCGGATTAGTATATGCGAATGAAAAAATATATTCCCTATTTGAAAATATAATTAGCAATTCGATCATCCAAAGAAAATCAAATAAAATTGATATTAGAATTTTTCCACAAAATATTTTCTGCGAAATTAAATTGATAGATAATGGGATAACGATCCCGAAAGAGATAAAAGACACAATTTATGATGAAGAATTTCATGACAATGATGCTGAGCATTTAGGCTTCAGTTTACAACAATTACAACAAACTATTAAGGAATATAACGGTAATATTAATATTGATAAAAATGAATCAAATGGTACATTTTTTATTATTGAACTAATTAAAGCCATCAAACTTTAATTACCCAAAAGCCAACAAAACATATGAAAAAAACAAAAATATTTGAAGGGATACTTAATATCTCTCGTTCTCAACCACCCACATTATGGAAAACACCTTTTGATCGAAATAATGATTTTTATAGAATAGATAAAAAGCTAATCACAAAATTCGGCTTAGTTAGCGGAGCACGCCTAAAGTGTGAGATCATTGGAAACCGCATAGAAAAGATAATTTCTATCTGTGAGCTCGAGCCGGAAAAATTTAAAAACAGACATAAATTTGATAAATTACCTGCCTCCAATCCTACAGAAAAATTTGATTTCAGTAGCTCAGCCTACCCAAGTTTACGCATCCTGGACATGTTTGCTCCCATTGGCAAAGGAACTCGAGGTTTAATCGTATCTCCTCCCAAAGCCGGAAAGACAACATTATTGGAAAACCTGGCAAATCATTTAGTTGAGAAAAACCCTAAGCTACGGGTAATTATTTTCCTCATTGATGAACGTCCTGAAGAAGTGACTGCCTTTAAAATGCATACTAATGCCGAAGTTTACCATAGCTCTATGGATAAAGGAAATAAATCTCACGTTATTTTATCTTCCCTGCTTATTAATCATTTGCGGACAGAAGTTGAATGCGGTAATGATGTCGTCATATTGCTTGATAGTCTCACCAGAATATCAAGAGCTTTCAATCTTAATGATCGAAATCCAAACAGCCGAACTCTATCCGGTGGGTTAGGCTCTTCTGCTTTAGAGATCCCCAGAAAATTATTTGGAATGGCTCGGAACATCGAAGATGGCGGATCCTGTACCATTTTAGCTACAATACTCACAAATACCGGTTCCCGAATGGATGAAGTAA
>DAOWES010000180.1 GCA_030638385.1 Candidatus Cloacimonadota bacterium
AATGGGAAAATTGTTCTTGTACGTGTAGATCATAACGTTGCCAAAGAGCATGTAATTAAAGACCCATTCCGAATTGATGTAACTTTCGGAACACTTTTTCATATTTTATCAAAGGGTGGTAAATTAATTTTAATGAGCCATGTTGGCAGACCGAAAGATAAAAAAAACGGTAAAATTGATATGGATTCTAAATATGATGTTCAACCAATTGTAGAATATTTAGAGAAGAAACTTTACACTAAATTTTTTGTCCCCGATTTTAAGGAAGATCATGAAAACGGTGGGTTTATTGGAATAGACACAGCCATCAATTTATCAATAAGACAATTAAAAAGTGGTGAAATAGATGGAATTTACCTTCCAAATTTGCGTTGGTTTAAAGGAGAGCAAGCATCGGGAATAGAGGCAGAAAAATTTGCAGAACAACTTGCCGGCATTGCTGATGTATATGTAAATGATGCTTTTGGTTCTTGGCAAGCACACACCTCCACTGTTGGCGTAACCGAGCATTTACCTTCTTTTGCCGGCTATCTGATGCAGCATGAGATTGAAGGTCTGGATCAAATTTATAAGCCTGAGCATCCGCTTTTGGCTATTATTGCCGGTTCAAAATTTGATACTAAAATCGGCCCCCTTAATTCATTATTAGAAAAAGTAGATTATTTGATGATGGGCGGTGTAATTTATAATGCCTATCTTTGTGCCAAATATGATATAAGAATAAAAGGCGTGGACGATGAAGAACTTGCTATTGCCAAAGAATTCTTAAAAATTTCCCAACAATATAAAGATAAACTTATCGAACCACCATTTATCGTTGAGTCTGATACAATTGAAGGAAAATTCGAAGGCAAATATCGTGCAATTGATGTTCGAACTTTACAAAAAGGTGATCAATTAAATTACGTACTGGATATTGATCCTAAATCTTTTGAAGAAGAGGATATCAAAGAGAAAATATTAAAATCTAAAAGTATTTTTGTGAATGCTGTTATGGGGCTCATGCCACATTTCCAGGAAGGAACCAGTAAATTGTATTCTCTCATTGATGAAAACAAAAATGCCAACAAAATGTATGGAGGTGGAGACACTCTTCAAGAATTTAGATCTTTACTGCCGGGAACTTACATCGCAGCTGTCGATGATCCGAAATACTATTTCTTCTCCGGTGGCGGAACTATTCTAAAAGCTATTCACGAAGGCACTATTACCGGCTTAGCTCCGGTTCAAGCTCTAATCAAAAATGGTGGGAATAAATTCCAAAAATAAAAACTAGTAATAAAATGAATAAGTTAGAAACTCTGTAGTCAATGCAGAGTTTCTTTATTTCAAAATAGGAGATTAATTATGATAGAAACAGGTAAGTATCAAACTCTTGAAATTTCACACCAAGTTGATTTTGGATTATACCTAAAAGAGCCAAATAGTGCTGATGAAACCACTATCTTGCTTCCCAAAAAAGAGATGCCCAAAGAGTTTGAAATTGGCGATAAAATTGAAGTTTATATCTACCGCGATTCAGAAGATAGACTAATTGCCACAACTAAAAAAGATATTCCACAAATTGGCGATATTGATGTTTTCGAAGTAGTTTCTGTAGGTAATATTGGTGCTTTTATGAACTGGGGTCTGACAAAAGACTTGTTCCTACCCTATTCTCAGCAACGTGTGAAAGTGAAAACCGGCAGAAAATACTTAGTAAATATTTATGTAGATAAATCAGATAGAATTTGCGCAACCACATATGTGGGAAAATATCTTCGTACAGATCATAATTATGAACCGGGTGACAAAATATCCGGGACAATATTTAGAATTCGAGAAGATCTGGGTGCAATTGTAGCCATTGATAATAAATTTTTGGCATTGCTCCCCTTTGAGCAGATAGAAAATTCATTTAAAGCCGGTGATGAAATAACCGGTTATGTGGCCCGAGTTTTGGAAGATAATAAAATTGATATGTCCTTGATAAAAGCGGCCTATCTTCAGCAAGATGATGATGCTGAATTAATTTTATCTGTAATAAAGGAAAATGATGGCTTTCTGGAAATGAATGACAAAACTCCACCTGATGAGATCAAAAATAAATTTGGACTTAGCAAAAAAGCATTTAAACGAGCTGTAGGAAAATTATTGAAACAAAACAAAATAGTTTTGGAAAATAACGGTATGCGAATACGGTAATGGCTACGAAGAGCAAAAATCCAGATTATTGGCTGAAGGAATTGATTTTAATGAAAATGATAAAATTAAACTTCAAATATTTCGCTGGGAGATTTCTTGAGATTGAGGCTGAGAGAATAGCGGTTAAGAAAGTATTCTCTCAGCCTCAGCCTCTATCTAATATGATTTCTTAAATATTGTTTCACCAATTCAGGATCTTTGTATTTTCCTAATAAAACCATTAGCTTTAATCGCATTTTACTACCCTTTAAGTCTCCACCCAATATCACTCCGAGTTTTTCCAGATACAATCCGCCACCCTCATAACCATATTCGGCTAAAACTCTTCCTGTATGACTACTGGAAACGACTACAATAATAATATCCTTAGCTAATGCTTCTTTTAAGGCCGGTATCATTGTTCGGGGTATATTGCCTCTGCCAAAAGCCTCAATAACTATCGCTTTGCAGTTATTTTGAATTGATGCATTAATAAATCTTCCATCTAAGCCACTCACACATTTTATCAAATCTACATTTACATCCAATTCTGTAGTATAAATCTGATCATGAAAAACAATGTCTCTATAAAAAATAACTTTATCCGGATCAATCGTACCCAAAATACCATAAGCCGGCGTAATAAACGTATCAGTCTTTCCGGAATCAGATTTCACAACATCTCGAGCAGCATTGATCTCATCATTCAAAACGACCAAAACACCTTTATTATAGGCTTTCGGATTGGTCGCAACTCGAACAGCTCCCACAATATTTCTTGGCCCATCCAAACCTAATTCCGAACCACTTCGCATGGCAGCGGTCATTATTACCGGTTTTTTAGTAGTTAGCACTGTATCTAAAAAAAAGCTACTCTCTTCCAAAGTATCTGTTCCATGTGTAATTACGATGCCATCAAAAAATTCAGCTTTCTGTTCAATTAATTTGGCTAATTCCAGCATCTTTTCCGGTGTCATATAGGGACTGGGAATATTTGTAAATTCATGTAAAACTATCTCAGCGACATCATCTAATTGTGGAAAAGAATGTAGCATTTCGACCAATTCATTGTTAGACACTACTCCAAACTCTTCATCAAATTTCATAGCGATCGTACCGCCGGTTGTAATAATCAATATCTTCTTCTTTTCCATATAGATTCCTTCAATGTTATTGTTTTGGAAAAAGTTATTTTAAATTAACTATTTCGTGTCAAGTGCAATTCAGCAAAAGAATTTTATTTTAAAAAAAGCATCTCTGATAGTTGATATCCTTTCTGTTTTACTATTTTGCTTCGCGTTAATATTATCTCCAATTTGAAAGTATTCGAATCGAAAACATTTTTCGACCCTACACTTGACAATTTTATCTGACTAAAGCGTTTTACCATACATAATCTCAGTTTTTTATTGTCTAAGTTTTCTATAACTTCTTGAATGATAATAAACTATGAGTTTTCCAACAAAACACTTCATTGTGTTATATGTTTATTTTTCAATAAGTTAACATAAATCGGGGAAATTAGTTATCTGTTAGGTTTAGTAAATACAATATCTTTTTCTTTATGAAATCAAAGAAGATTGGAACTTGATTTTTGTAAATAATCCGAGTAAATCTAACATATAATAAATACAAATTTACTGATTACAGGAGATATATTTATGAAACAAAATTTAGGCATTATTGGTTTTATTATAGTTATCTTTATAACCGGGTGTACTGCTAGTATATAATGCAAACTTAGAGCAGCTGATCCAACAAAAAGGTAAAATTCCTCAAACCCGATATATATTATTGGATATCAAGCAGGGTGATAATGAAGTGTTTATTGAGTTCGTATCTTTGTTGAGGAATAATGATTGGCAACAGGCAGAAAAAATGCTGAATAATTTAGTTACTGAGAAATCACAGCCGGAAGAAATAATAAATCTTTCCAGTGGTATTTATCATTTTCTCAAAAATGATTATTTTCAGGCATACAAGAAACTGCAAAAGGCAAAAAATACCGAATTTGATTCAATCAGATATTTACTGATAGGTGATTGTATGGCAGAGATGAACTCTGATCCTATTTCTAAAAATTTCAGTTTTAAAGAGATTGCTCACCAATACCAATTAGCTTTGGATCAGACACATAATAAAAATATGAAAGAAATTATTAAGATACATTTAAAATATGCGAGATATGGAGGATAGAGTATGAAATTATGTTATAAGCTTCTTGTAATTGTTGGGATGGCCTTTTTCTTGTTCGGATGTTCTACTACCAAAATGCTGACAAATCATTTTAATGATAATTGTAATTCTCTGGAATATATTCA
Organism: Candidatus Cloacimonadota bacterium; assembly: GCA_030638385.1. GTDB lineage: Bacteria > Cloacimonadota > Cloacimonadia > Cloacimonadales > TCS61 > DAOWES01. The sequence goes on from DAOWES010000180.1 coordinate 4,485, forward strand.
CGATTCAGAGATTCAACCAACTAAAAAAAATGTAGTGGTTTCTCTTGATGACGTTTCCTTAAAAAACGGTGGATTTGCTGATTCTACATCTGTAGAAAAAGGTTCTGCTGGTATTTTTGAATTACTCTTTTTAGGGAAAAGAGACTATAATTGTCACCTTGGGCAAAATTGTATTAAGGAAAATGTCACTGAATTTGCATATGATTCCTTCTGGGAAGAGTCAGTTCGGTTCGGTGATTATATTATTAGCAATCAAATGGAAAATGATTCTTTAAAATCAGAATATGATATTTCACTAAGCTTGGATAGTTTAAGTGTATCAGGACCGTATACAATTATAACCAGTTCAAATGGGTATGTTACCTATACTGTTGAAGAAGCCGGTCCTGCAATAGCTAAAACGTCATTGACTCTTAATCTTAATCGTGCAAACGAAATTATTGCTCAGGAAACAATCTTTGCTGAAGAAGTGACGGAATTCCTGAAGAGTAAGAAAAGCAATTCAAGAGGAGAACTTGTACGAAATTTCTCAATAGCTATGACAGAAGCACTTTCCAAGTGTTTGAAAAAAAATATTACAAAAGCTGTTAAAATTGTAAATTTCTATATTGAAAATAATAGTACTGGTACAGAGATAATCGCAAATACGCAGTATGAGAAAATGCAGGAACAAGCAGAAAAAATCAGATCAGACCAGGATGAACGGAAAAGATCAATACGTCCGGGATATTATCTTTTCCAAATCAATGATGGCAGGGAATTTGAAGCGAAAATCTGTAAAATAAAAGGTAATAAGATCATTGTTGCTGTTAGCAAAACAATGATAACAATTTACCGAAAAGCACTTGTTAGTATCATTGATAATGACGCTAATAATGTTACCGAAGAATTACTGGCGCAGAAGATCTCTAACAAGGTAAACTATAACAATTACGACGAATTTATTGAAATAAAATAAATAAAATTATATTAAAGGAAACAGGTTCCAACTAGAGTTGGGACCTGTTTCCTTTATACTTCCGTATGCTTAATACTCTTCATCTTGGGCTCTCCTTTTTAATCCTGTTTTATTAGATCCCCTTTCGAAGAAATCAGCTACTACACTATTTGGTTTGAAATATAAAATTAAAAATTCACAATTCTCTCTGAAGCTAAATCATTTATAAAAAAGGGTGGGGAATGCGTAAATTACGCTAGACTTGACAAAGATTTTCACTTTTCTGATTTGAACTCAAAATAATATTAAAATAGAGGTCATTAATGAAATATCTGAATAAAAGAAAAGTGGAAGCATTTCTTTTCATTGCAACTCTTTCTATTTTCTTTGGAGTAATCTCGCACTATATGGGAGTGAAGAACATGCTTTCAACAATCATGGCATCTGCTCATGATTTACTGCTAAATACAGTCTTCTACTTAATGTCGATAACAGTACTTGCCGGAGCCTTTGGACAATTGCTCATCGAGTTCGGGGTGGTTCGTTTACTGGAAATGGTATTTGCTCCACTAATGAAACCATTATTCAAGCTACCCGGAGTAGCTTCTTTGGCAGCTCTTATGACATTTTTCTCCGATAATCCGGCAATCATTAGTTTGGTAGAAGATAAAAACTTCAGTTCATACTTTAAACGTCATGAACTACTCTCACTCACAAACTTTGGAACTGCCTTTGGCATGGGCCTTATTGTGCTTACATTTATGGCAGGCAAAGGATTTTTTGGACCTGCTATCATCGGATTTTTAGGTGCCATCGTTGGTGCAATAGTTTCTACTAGATTAATGCAATTTTTAATAAAAGATAAGAAATTGCACAAAACATTTTTCCCCTCTATTGCGCATGAAGAAAAAATCAAATTAAAGTCCGAAGGTTCTATTTTCTTACGCTTCATCAATTCCATTTTAGATGGTGGAAAATTGGGTGTGAATATTGGACTCTCAATAATTCCGGGTGTGCTCATCATTAGCTCTATTATCATGATAATTACTTACGGCCCTGCTGACCCTAGTGTGGGTTACCAAGGTCTTGCCTATGAAGGGGTTCCCATTTTGCCAAAAATCGCAAGTTATTTTGGTTGGCTGTTTAAAGCTCTCTTTGGATTTAATTCTCCGGAAGCTATCGCCTTTCCAATCACATCATTAGGTGCTGTTGGAGCTGCTTTATCATTGGTTCCTTCATTTTTGGAAAGAGGTATTATCGGTGCAAATGAAATTGCCGTATTCACTGCCATGGGAATGTGTTGGAGTGGTTACCTTAGCACGCACACAGCTATGCTAGATTCTCTTGGATACCGCGAACTAACTCCACAAGCACTAACGTCCCATACTATTGGAGGTATTATTGCCGGAGTTTTCGCTCATTATGCTTATCTATTATTCACTCTTTTTACCTAAAACTTAAAACTAAAGCATTAAAAAAATGATCCCCGAGTTTTCTTGGGGATCTTTTTTTATCCTTCCTAATAAATTGAATTCTCCGATTTAACGGAACATAAATAACTTGGAAAAATTTGATAAGTATTTGTAAATATTAGTTGGAACAATTCTTTATAAAGAAAACGATATTGGACACTTGGGTAAAATATCAAAAGTAAAGTAGATTTTGTTTAAATATATAAGATTTTGCCAATTCAATAAATAGCCGAAAAATAAATTCATACACTATAATCAAAGCTATAATTAGCCTGACGGAAAAGATAAAGACAAACATCCACAACTTTACCATCATATAAAATATTTTTGTTATTTATCAATTCTTCTAAACCTTTTTCCACACCCAACGCAACACGATAAGGACGCCTCGAAGTTATAGCTTCCATTACATCTGCTACAGTTAATATTTTTGTTTCCAATAATATTTCATCACCTTTTAATCCATTGGGATAACCACTTCCGTCCAGTTTCTCATGATGTTGTAATACGAAATCGGCAATAGGCCATGGAAAATCTATCTTACTAAGAATATCATAGCCGGCTTTTGAATGTCTTTCTATTAGCTTTTTTTCATACATATTCAGTTTATCTCTTTTAGCAAGTATCTCGAGGGGGATAAGAATCTTACCGAAATCGTGACTCTCGGCAGCAAATACCAATCCTTTTATTCTATCTTCGTCCAGCTTCATCTCCTCAGCTATCGCCTTTGCTAATTCTCCAACTCTTTTCTGATGACCAACAGTATAAGGATCACGTAATTCCACAACCGAACTAAGACCTGCAATAGAATCCGCCAGAAGATCTTCTAATTTCAAGTTAGCAATTTCCAGTTTCTTGGTCTGTTCGATCACTCGTATTTCAAGTGTTTTATTCATATCATCGAGTATAATCCGCTGGTTATCAATAATTTTTGTTATATAAAAATCTCGTCTTGAATAAAATTCCAAAGAAAAAGAGCCAAACATACCAATGATATTGGTACTAATAAAAAAAATATTATTATTGGAAATAATCTCCGCAGGAGAATTCATTATAAAATGAGATACATATTGGTAGATTAATAAAAGTGTAATGGAACAAACAGAAGCATAGATAAAGCGGAATCCGGTGAAAATGTAGATAAAAATAAATGTAACGATGAGAGATGCATAATATACGAAATCGATAGGTTGAGGTGGTAGCATTATCATTATCAGAATACCTATCCCGTAAAGCAACAAAGCAAAAGATAAAGTTAATTCCCGGTAATTGTCAAAGTGCTTATCGTATGAAGATACAATCACTAAAAGGCCAATCGGTAAAATCCCACCAAAACGGATAAGCCAAATAATGTTCTTCAACTCCGGCATTATATGTATATCTAAAATTGCATAAAATGCATACAAAGCGAGGGCCATAAAAAATGAAATGCGTACTTGATTGATTGATTTTCGATGATAATCTATTATATATTCATTTTCCACATCTTTTTCTTTAAAAGTCAAAGTAAATGGATTTAACTTCATTACCTTAAAACCTGGCAATGCTTTCATAGTTTCAGTCATTTTTTCCTCTTTTAATAATTTCAATCTCTACGAAAAAAAATAAAGATTCGGACATATTCTGTCAAATAAAAAGCTTAAAACCTTCCCTAACGCAATCCAAATCTGTATCTTAAATAATTCATAACACTTTCACTAATTTTCTGTCTCATAAAACTCACGACAAATTGAATATCAAAATGACATTTTCCAGGAGTGCTTTTTATTCCTGATTTTACCGAATTCATGAAATATCTGTTATAATTGTTTTGTTTTAATTCAGCTGGTTAATCAATATTGACAAATAAAATTATCTTAATTTTTTTATCAAAAAAATAATATGAGGAAGGAATTATGAAAAACAAGCAAGAATTAGCAGAAAAGGCATATCAGCTAGCTTATGATTATGATCTTAAGTTCGGTTGCTGTCCTCAATGTGTTTTATTAGCAGTAAAGGAAACAATTGGTATTGTAAGTGATGATATCATCAAAGCAGCTCACCCTCTTAGTGGTGGATGTGCTTTGATAGGCTCCGGAACTTGTGGAGCAATTACAGGTGGATTGCTTGCCTTAGGAGCAAAATTTGGTCGTGATGTTGAGAGTTTAGGAAAAGGCAAATTCATGAAGAGCTTTATGGTTGGAAAGCAATTAATGGATAAAGTAGAAGCTGAATTTGGTGCTACCACTTGTAATGCTATTCAGGAAAAATGCCACGGACGCACTTACTCCATGTGGGATGCAGAAGAGATAAAAAAACTTAAAAATGATGAATTTGTGAAATATTGTGCCGAGATGACCGGGAAAATTGCTCAATGGTGCGTGGAGATAATGATCTAATAAAAAGTAAAATATTTCAGGAGCAAATATAATGAACATAATCCCCAAGCCTTATAAATTTGAAGAGAAACCTGGCTTTTTTTTAATAATTCCAAAAACAAAAATACAATTAACTCCATTTAATCCTAAATTACAGAAGACAGCACAATTTCTGCAGAGTGCTTTTTTAAATGCGACCGGGCAAAAAATCCCCATTATTCCGGGAAAAGCTCCTAATCCAACAACGATAACTTTTTCAATTCGCGAAACTGGTTTGGGAAAAGAGGGCTACAAATTAAACATAAATGCCCGCTACATCAAATTAGAAGCGGAATCTGAAACTGGAATCTTTTATGGTATCCAATCGTTACTTCAACTTCTTCCGAATGAAATTCACACCCAAACAGACAAAGATTTTCGCTGGGAAATCCCGGTTTGTAAGATCGAAGATAAACCTCGATTTGGTTGGCGTGGGCTACACCTGGATGTATCACGTCATTTTTTTGATGTGAACTTTATCAAACGTTATATCGATTTAATGGCGATGCACAAGTTGAATCTTTTTCATTGGCATCTTACAGATGATAATGGGTGGCGTATCGAGATAAAAAAATATCCCAAGCTAACCGAAGTTGGTGCCTGGCGAGCTCCCCGAGTAGGAATTGATTGGCGCGACAGTAAACCTCAACAATCCGGCGAGGAAACAACTTATGGCGGACATTACACTCAAATAGAAATTAAAGAAATCGTGCAATATGCAAGTGATCGTAATATCACCATCTTACCTGAAATTGAGATGCCCGGACACACTTCGGAAGTTTTGGCAGATGAAACTGAACTACAAAGCTGGTTTATCAAACGCATTGAGAAATATCTGATTACTAAAGGTCGTAAACTAATTGGTTGGGATGAAATATTGGAAGGTAATTTGGCACCGGAAACTACCGTGATGAATTGGCGCGGAAAAGATAGCGGAGTTATTGCAGCCCAAACCGGACACGATGTGGTAATGAGTCCAAAAACACACTGCTATTTCGACCATTATCAGGCAAATCCTTCCACCGAAAAAGCTGCCATTGGCGGATACACAACCCTGAAGAAAGTTTATTTCTATGAACCAATTCCAACTGAGCTTTCTGCTGATGAGGCAAAACATGTTTTAGGTGCTCAAGCCAATGTGTGGACGGAATGGATTTCCACACCTGAACACGCTGAATATATGCTCTTACCTCGATTAAGTGCATTAGCTGAAGTTCTATGGAGTCCCCAAGATAGCAAAGATTGGCCTGAATTCCAAACCAGAATAGAAAATTTTAAAAAGCGTTTGGAACTATTGAATTTAAATTATTGCCCCGGCACTTATCAAATTGAGATAGAGACAAAATTTGATGCTGAGAATAATCTCTTTTCCATAAAAATGGACTCGGAAATATATAATGCAAAAATCCATTACACATTAGATGGAAACACACCAACAGAAAATTCAGCAGTTTACACATCCCCTATTGTGATAAAGAAAACAACTACAATTAACGCCGGAATTATTATCGACGGTAAGTTAATGGGGAATCCTTCCCGGAAAATAGTGAATTTCCACCAGTGCAATGGGTAAAATCACCGCAAACATTTTCCTAAAAGCAAATATCGGTCACTATTAAACGTCGCTAAAGACCTATCGAAATTAGTATGAAATAATTATCCTACTCCTACTACTTATTGGAGTGGGATAATTTTGAAAATTTTCAAATTCAAAGTTGACATTTTTCAAGTTAAGATTAAAAAATCATTAACTATAATAAAGGAATCAGGTGGGTAAATATGAAAAAAAATTTCATCTCTATTTTAATGATTTGTATATCGTTTGTTTATGCAACAAATGAGATCACAATTACCAGTCAATTTAATTATTATACAAATGAAAAATTCGCTAATATATTCATTGAATTCCCGGATTCCCTCTCAAAAGAGCAAATCATATCTTGCACAATCTCCTATCAAGATGAGATTCTTGCTGATCTACATTTTCCCCAAAACAAGACAAATTTCATTCCTTTCCAACTACAAGATTTACCGTTTGGAGCAAACGAACTCTCGATAATTTTGAAAGCAGAAACTGAACTAATTTCCAAGACAATTACGCTAAATAAATATGAGCATAAAGAGAATGCTGTTAAGATAGATTTCTCTACCGGTGGACTGATAGTTGACGGTCTTCCCTATTTCCCATTTGGATTCTATTGCTATTGGCCCGTTCAACCAAGTTTAGCAAATGAGGAAGTAGTAAAAGGCTTCAACATGATGTCACCCTATCAGCAAATAAATGATATCACATTCTCAGAAAGAAAAGCCTATATGGATAGATGCGCCAACTTGGGAATGAAAGTAAATTATAACCTCTGCAGCGTTGCAGGTGGTGGTGGTGCCGGCTCTGCCAAACAAAAAATACCTGATAACGAATTGGAAAAATTATTAATTAAGGAAGTTGAAGCATTTAAAGATCATCCGGCCCTGCTCTCTTGGTACATCAGCGATGAACCTGTTCTGCAACATATCCCTTCAGATTATTTAGAAAAAACATATAACCTAATCAAAAGCATCGATCCTTATCACCCCATTTCAATTGTGTTCATGGCTCACCAAAAAGCTCATGAATATAATGCTGCGATGGATATATCAATGGCCGATCCCTACCCTCTTCCGGAAGGGGAAATTACCAGAGTTGGTGATACAGCAAAGCTTCTAAGTAAAATATTTTATAAAAACAAACCCATTTGGATTGTTCCACAAGCCTTTGGTGGCGGCGAATGGTGGAAACGTGAGCCTACCCGCCAAGAACTTCGCTGCATGACATATCAAGCGATCATAAATAATGCAACCGGGATAAAATATTTTATTAGAAACGGACTTAATTCTTTTCCAAAATCAACCTCTGCCTGGGCTGAATGTGGTACAATCGCCTTGGAAATTTCAGAAATCACTCCCCAATTATTATCAAATGAAATGGCGCCAAACGTAATTTGCGATAATGAAAATATCGAAGTGAAAGGATACTTGAATGAAGGCTTGCTGACAATTTTAGCAGTCAATAATATAAACAAACCGCAAGAAGTTAACTTTGAGATAAATGACCCAAATATTTCCGGTAAGTTATCACTCCCATTTGAAAATCGCGAAATTACAATTCAAAATGGAAAATTTTCGGAATACTTAGATGGTTACAATAGCAGATGTTTCCAATTTGAGATTAAGCCAAAACCACAAAAAATTAATAGTTTGAACCTAACCATTAATGGCGATTTTGAAGAGAATCCTACTCCGGGCGTTGTTGCCGGATTTTATGCCTCTGTCCGCAAAGAAAAAGGAGCCACCTATTTTTGCGATTCTAAAGTTTATTTTAGTGGTAGGCACTCCTTGCGCATAAACAATCCAACCGAAGAGGAGGGAATGCGCTTGCGCTCATATTCGGTAAAATTGCAAAAAAACAAATCCTATTCACTCTCCATTATGGCCAAAGCAAAACAAGATTCTTACACAATCAAAAAAGATATTGGTTTTTGGAAAAAGCTCTTCGGCGGTAAAACATCTGAAACCAAACCCCTTACCTTTAAACTAAAAATAGCTGATGAGACGAAACAGTTCGATTTGTCAGAAGAGTGGCAAGAATACATTATAGATATTTCGAATTTAGCAATAGACACCAAAAGCGGAGTTTCCATAGAACTGCTTGGTAAAGGGACAGCCTGGTTTGACCTAATGCAAGTAATACCCGGAATTAAGATTTCAAATCAGATACAAAATGGAAAGATCTACGCTACGATATCCAGTAATTTCCAGAATCCGGAAATTCGTTACACTTTAGATGGAACAGAACCGACCAAAGATTCACCGCTCTACACAAAACCTTTCATCATCTCCCAAACCTGCACCATCACCGCGGCAAGATTTATCGACAACAAACCATATAGCATCGCAAGACATGATGTCTTCAGCCATAAAGCCATTGGAAAAAAAGTACTATATAATACAAATTATCTGAAATATGAAGGTGGTGGAGAATTGGCTTTGGTAAATGGATTGCAAGGCAACAACGATTTCAAAAACAATAACTGGCAAGGCTTTATCGCCAATAATATGGATGTGATCATCGATCTTGGAAAACAAACTGAGATCAACGAAATTAGCATTAACTTCTTGGAAGACCTGCACAGCTGGATTTTCCTTCCAACCAATATCAAGTTTGAAACATCGCAAGACGGAAAAGATTTCAAGTCGATAAAAACATTTAATACTGAAAAACCTTCTCATTATCGAAAAACATCAATTAGACAGTTTATTGCAAATAGCCAAAAAAACAAAGCTCGTTATATTCGTATTTTTGCTAAAAATCCCAAATTTTGTCCTAAATGGCATAGAGGTGATGGTGGAAAAACTTGGATATTTGTAGATGAGATTATTGTGAAATGAAAAAATATAATTGGAGTAAATAATGAGCCGATGTCCTTGGGGAACAGCCGATGAATTGTACATTCGTTATCACGATGAGGAATGGGGTGTACCGGTTTTTGATGACCAAAAGCAGTTTGAATTTTTGATACTGGAATCTGCTCAGGCCGGTTTAAGTTGGCATACTATTCTAAAAAAACGCAAAAATTATCGCATTGCCTACGATCAATTTGATGTGCAAAAAGTGGCTAAATATGATGAGAAGAAGATCGAAGAGCTTATGCAAAATTCCGGCATCATCCGCAATCGTCGTAAGATCGAAGCTTCTATAAATAATGCTAAATTATTTTTGGAATTGCAAAAAGAGTTTGGAAGTTTTTCTAATTTCATCTGGTCTTATGTAGATAATAAACCACTTGTAAATCATTGGAAATCGATCCGGGAAATCCCCGCCCAAACAGAGCTATCTGAAAGAATCAGCAAAGATCTTAAAAAGCGTGGTTTTAAATTTTTAGGAGCAATTATCATCTATTCACATCTGCAAGCAACCGGGATAGTAAATGATCATTTGGTTGATTGTTTTAGATGGAAAGAGTGCCAGAAAATTTAGTTATGAAAAAAAATAGCGAAGATCAGATTTGTAAAAAAAATTCTGACCTTCGCTATAATTACTCTTTATTTTACCTAAAAGAAATATCTTACCCCAAGTCCGCCATTAAAACCAAAATCAGTTTCGGGTGCTAAATTTAACATTGGCACCAACTCAAAAAACATATCAAGTGGTAGACCGGAAACCTGATAAGCAATTCCCACAGGGACACGGACTCCAAGCTTAAAATCGTCTTCTAATTTTACTCTTGCTCCAATTCCATAATAAACTGGAAA
>DAOWES010000214.1 GCA_030638385.1 Candidatus Cloacimonadota bacterium
GAAAAAACATCATCGGAAAATTTGGCAGAGATAAAAGTTAATCTGAAACCGAAAAACAGGAGTGCTAATGTTATCGAAGATTTCAGGGGCATATTAGAAAAAATCCCTGCAACGATCAGTTTCCAAAAAGGAGAAAACATTCTGGTTTCTTTATTGGAATTTGAAAAGCCCGGATTTTCCGTAATTATCAAGGGAGATGATCTAACAAAAATGAAATTAAAGGCTCAAGAGATAAAACAACAAATTATTTCAGAGAGTACTTTTAAGAATATTTACACCGATTATGAAACCGAAACTCCGATGATCCGGCTAGAAGTAAATCGGAAAAATGCCACGCTGTATAATATCCCCATCAAACAAATTTCCAGCTTTATCAGAACCAATATTTCAGGTGAGAAAATTTCAGATTTTCGCCAATTCGACAATAAGATAGATATTACGTTGAAGATGCACAAAGATATGAATCTGATTCAACTTCTGGATCAACATCTAAATTGGCAAAATAAAAGAATACCTTTAAGAACGTTGGTAGATGAGAAATATCTAACCACTTTTGAAGAGATCAAGAGAGCTGATCAAAATCGTAAATTCACCATCTCTACGGAATATAATGGGAAAATGGAAGATGCACTACAAAAGTTAGAAAATATTATCGCAAAAACCACTTCTGAAGATAGGGAAATCAATTTTTCGATTGAAGGTATCAACATCGAAATATCACGTTCATTACGTTCCTTGATGTATGCTCTTATCTTTGCTATCATGCTTGTTTATATGATTCTTGCATCTCAATTTGAATCTCTGAAACTGCCTTTCATCGTGATGTTCGTAGCCCCAATGGGAGTTATTGGTGTTGCATTTGCTCTCATCATTTCAGGAACTTCCATCAGCATAATGTCAACGCTGGGAATGATAGTTTTATCCGGCATTATCGTGAATGATGCAATTCTTTTGGTAGATTATGTTAATCGATTACGAAAAGAGGGTGAGGGAGTTTTTGAAGCTGTAAAAAAAGGTGCTCAAACTCGCCTGCGTCCGATCTTGATCACAACTGTAACTACCGTTTTGGGATTACTGCCCTTGGCAATCGGCATTGGTAGCGGAGCGGAACTACAATCTGCCATGGCAATTGCGGTAATCGGCGGAATGCTGGCATCGACCTTTCTAACTCTGATCTTAATTCCGGTTCTCTATACGCTCTTCGAGAAGAGCTAAATATTAAGAAGGTTTTAGACATGAAATTAACACAGATGATTTTTTTTCTTTCCTCTCTATGATTAAAAAATCTTCTTATTTGTTTGCTCTTTATCAGTGTCAGGAAAAGCTTTAGACACGAGATTAACACTGATTAGCACAGATGAATATTTTTTTTTATCCTCTCTGTGGTTAAAAAATCTTCCTCTTTATTTGCTCTTTATCAGTGTAAATCTGTGTCAAAAAAATATCAGTATCAAAAAAAAATATTGGAGATAGATAATATGAAAAAAATTGTACTTATAATTTTATACAGTGCTCTGAATCTTTTTTTATTTGCAGAAGAGATCACACTTTTCCAGTGCATTGATGCTACTCTGGAAACTTCTTACAAAATAAAAAAAGCAGAACAAAATGTAGAAATATATCGAACTGAACATCTAAATAGATTATTCGATTTTGTCCCAAACATAACAGCTTCGGCAAATGCAATACACGATAAAGAGGGTAATGAGGTCGGCACGAATAATATTTCTATTTCGGAAAACCTTCATCTATTCGACGAGCGATTCCCCAATTATAAACTTTCCAGCCTTGATTATCAGAAAGAGATGTTAACTTTCAGGCAACAGAAACAATTGTCTGTTTTGGAAATTTTACAACTTTATTCAGAGATATTAATTCTAAATGAATCTTTGGATTATTATTTGAATTCTGCTGAATTTTATAACAATCAAACTCTCTTTATAGAAGAGATGATGAAAACCGGTAAAAGGACAAAATTAGATCTATATTCAGCTCAAATCGCGCAGAAAAATGCTGAGTTGAATGTAACCAAAACAGAAAACAGTATTGCCAAGAAATTACTCGATCTTTCCCAAAAAATGGGAAAAGAGATTAACCGCGAAACTATTTTTTCCAATATAAATAAGTTACTTCCCAAAAAAATTGGAACCATTTCATACGAAAATAATCTCGATTGGAAAATCTCCAATTTCACAAAAAAAGAAAGAGAGATAGAAAAAAACATATCTCTAAAAAGGATTTTTCCTGATCTTTATCTAAATGGCAATTATAATTGGAGGAATAATAAATATTGGAAAGATGCGGAACAAATTTATGATAATGAAGGAAATTATATTATTAAAGATCGGGAAACCAAATATTGGGAAGTTTCTCTAAATATCTCTTACTCCCTCGGTTCTTTCGCTCAAAAATTCAATAATTATTCTATCAGTAAAAGAAGATTAAAACAGGAAGAATATAGTTCGCTCCATCTACAACAAGAACTGCAAAAAGAGTTAGCAATCAAAAAGCTCGATCTCGAATTGAAACAGGATGAGATAAAAATATCTACCCAAAAACTTGAGCTTGCAGAAAAAAAGCTGATTCTCTCTCAGGAAAAATTCAAGTTTGGATTGATTAACTTTCTCGATTTTAAAACCACCTTTAACGAAACGTTGAATGCAAGAATTGAACTTTCACAAACAAAATATGATTATATTATTGCTTTTGCGGAATGGCAAATTGCTACCGGTGAAAAAATCTTGGGGAAATATTAATGAGAAAAAAAAAGAGATTTAATTGGTTAATCCTGATCCAAAAATTTGTGAAAATTAGTGGTTAAAAAGAAACAACTATGCTGATAACAAAAATTGCACTTGAAAAGCCGATTACTACCATGATGCTCTATTTAGCAATTCTCGTAATTGCTGTATATGCTATCATAAACATTCCACTTTCATTACTCCCAAATCTGGATTACCCACGCTTAACCATCGTTACATATTGGCCGGATGCTTCACCGGAAGAAGTGGAAGCAAATATAACTTCGCCTATTGAAGCTATCGGAAGTACGATCCCGAATATCACAAATGTAAAATCGACTTCCTATAATCAACGCTCTGTGGTCAGCCTGGAATTTGCCAGAAACAGTGATATGGACTTTGTACGTTTTGAATTGAATGAGAAATTACAACTTTTACAAGATGAGCTCCCGGATGATGTTACGCCTCGCATCAGAGAATATATTCCAAATGAATTTAGTGAAAATGAATTTCTGAAATATGGTATTTCCGGTCCCTACCAACTTGATGAACTTGAGAAAATAATTGAACGAAATCTGAAATATCAACTCAGCTCAATTGAAGGAGTTTCGAATTGTGAAATTAGTGGGAATCGAAAAAAGGAGATTAAAATAATTCTCAAGCAGCCGGAATTGAGTAAAATTTCTGCTTATGAAATCAGGCAAAAACTAAACGATTTTGGAAATCAAGAATCGATAAGTGGTTTCAAGGAAAGCGAACTTTCTTACATTATCAAATTAGAAAATTCTTATTATAATATTGATGAGCTAAAGAATATCAGTCTGAATCAAGCTGACGGGACAATTATTAAACTGGGAGAAATTGCTACGTTTGAGGAATCATATCAGCCTACTTTTAACTATTTTCGTTATAACGGAATGCCACAACTTTCGCTCACAATTCAGAAAAAAACAACAGCCAACGCTCTGCAATTAGCGAAAAACCTAAAATCTGTTCTCAAAAAGCAAAAGCCATTTTTGCCGGAAAATATCGAAATAGTAAAATTGGAAGATGAAGCAGAAAAAATTTCAACTGATCTAAGCATCTTATACAAACGTGGAATTTTTGTTATTCTAATTATTTTCATTGTACTTCTACTATTTCTTAAACATATTCAATCAGCATTTTTAGTTCTAACAACTATCTTTTTCTCAACAATGCTAACTTTTGTTTTAATGTTCTATCTAAAAATTGGCTTAAATATTTTATCATTAGCCGGTCTAACTCTTGGATTCGGAATGATGGTCGATAATTCGATAGTTGTTTATGAGAATATCTTTCGTTATCAAAATCTTGGATATGAACGCAAAAAAGCTTCGATATTAGCAGTCAAAGAAATTTCGTTACCGATTTCTGCTTCTACATTAACCACTATCATTGTATTTGCTCCCTTCCTTTTTATGCAGGGAGATGTGAAAATATTCTATCTTCCTTTTGTCTTTGCGATGGTTCTTTCCCTGTTATCATCACTATTTGTATCATTCACATTTATTCCGCTGGCGTCCTATAAATTTCTTAAAATCCATTCTGTTCATATAAAACCGGTTGAGAATATTAGCTTTAATCCAAATCTAACAATCTTCCAAAAAGTCATTAAGTTTATTCTTAGATTTCGTTGGATATGGTTAATTCTGGTTTTAGGATTTTTATCTTTTTCAATCTGGCTATTTATTAATGAAGTAGATAAGGGCTCTAGCTGGCAATTCCCCAAAGATGATTATTTGGCAATTCAGATTCGCCTACCAATAGGTTCAAATATCGATCAAACGGATAAAATTGTTCGTATGTTTGAAGATAAAATCATCGGAGATAAAATTATCGAAAATGAAAAAAGCCTCTCAATCAAAACACAAATCTGGACGAAATATGCCTATATCAGAATCGATTTTGATAAGAAGACAAAAGAAACAGCTTTCCCACTCATTATGCGTGAAAAACTAAAAGCTTATGCTACGAATTTTGGTAATGCAAATGTTTATATTAGAGGATTCGGACCTTCATTTGGTGGAGGTGGAAATAGTTTCGCAAATTTCTCGGTTCAGCTCAAGGGTTATAATTATTTGAGATTAAAAGAGATTTCGGAAAACATAAAAGCCTATATGCAAAAGACGAATAAGCGAGTTCAAAATATCGATACAAATGCAACAGGTTGGTGGAAAGATGAAAAACTTTTTGAATATCAGATCTGTTTTGACCGCAAGAAACTTGCTGAAAATAGAATGAGTATTTATACAATAATAAATCAAATTTATACAAAAATCAATAGTACTCAAAATAGATTCTACCGGAAAGTCTCGGAAAAAGAATTGGCTTTTGTTGTTCTGGATAATGACTTCAATGATTTTACAATCGAGGAATTAAAAAATCTCATCATCAAAAATGATCTTGGCTCATCAATAAAACTAAATGATGTAGCTGAAATAAAAAAAGAGGAAATCTTATCTGAAATAAATAGAGAAGATGAACTTTATACCCGCCGCATAAATTTTGATTTTCGAGGATCTTATAAAAAAGGGGGAAAATTCATTGAGAAATTAACGGAAACTTTCCCAATGCCTTCCGGTTATAGTTTCATAAATGAAAAAAATATAAACAGCGATAAAGATAAAAAACAGCTACTCTATTTGCTCATTTTTGCAATCTTATTGGTCTATATGAGTTTATGCTCGCTATACGAATCATTCAGATACCCTTTAATCATTATATTCACTCTGCCGCTTGCCTTCACCGGTGTAGCATTAATATTCTATTTCACAGGTGAAATATTTGATTCCTATGCGCGAATCGGCATGGTTTTACTCGCCGGAATCGTGGTAAATAATTCCATCATTTTAGTAGATCATATAAATCAATTAAAGCACAAGGGTCTCCGAATAAAAGAAGCAGTTTTGCAAGCAACAAATGATCGAATTCGTCCAATACTGATGACTTCACTAACAACAATTGCCGGTTTGATTCCGATGCTTATCGCAACCGATATTGGCAATAATGATTTCTGGAGATTATTATCAATTTCAACCATCGGCGGTTTAATAACTTCCACTTTTTTTGTTCTTACTTTTATACCTGTTCTCTTCTATTTTTTTGAAAAAGATAAAAAAAACAAATCTGTAATCAAATAAAACGAATAATGTCATCTTTGGACTTCAATGCTATTTTTTTTTCGGGGCATGCGTTATTCTTACAATTTATTGACACGAAAAAGAGATTTACCTTTCTTACTGAAGCGATAAAAAAACTGTCGAAATGATTAAATATAAGCGAAAAGTTCACAAATAAAAGCAGGAGGTTTAGATGATAAAAGTATTAGTACCAATTGCCGATGGCATCGAAGAATTGGAAACTATTGGCATCACCGATATGTTAGACAGAGCAGGAGCAAAAGTTATTACTGCCAGTGTGAATAATATCACCATTACCGCATCTCATAAAGCAAAAATCACTGCGGACAAACTAATTTCAGATTGTATGGAAGAGGAGTATGACTTGATTGTTTGCCCGGGCGGTCTTCCCGGTGCCGAACATTTACGAGATAGCAAAGAATTGATAGAATTACTTACTCGGCAAGCCAAAGCCGGTAAATGGTATGCAGCCATTTGCGCATCACCTGTAGTAGTTCTTCATTATCATGACCTCATTGGAAATAAAAAAGCTACTGCCTACCCAAGCTTAGCTAACAAACTTCCCAATCAAGAATCAATTCACGAGCAAGTTGTCATCGATGGTAATTGCATTACAGCCCAAGGAGCCGGAACAGTAATGGAATTTAGCCTTAAATTAATTGAGCTATTATTTGGAATCGAAAAAGCTACTAAAATAAAAAACTCAATGTTGATCATGAGTTCTGTATAATTGATAATTTAATCTTTGAATCCACTATAAAAAGTCTTTGTCCACGAATTAACTACGAGTCGGCTTTGCTTGCAAAACGATCTCGGGAGTCGGCTACGAATCAGCTA
>DAOWES010000159.1 GCA_030638385.1 Candidatus Cloacimonadota bacterium
AAGTGGAAGGTTAGGGTTTGTGGAGTTCATTTTTTTTCTTTATTATTCCATCGGCTGAATTCGATGGTCATTTCTTGCAGTGTAAGAATGAGGTCAATGGAGCCGGAATCAATCGCAGATTGGGGCATTATGGGGAATTCTGCCTCAAGTGGATTTTGGGCAATTGTGAGGCCTCCGTTTTGTTTTATAATTTTCATGCCTTCCGTGCCATCGCTATTCGCACCGGTTAAGATTATACCAATAAGTTTTTCTTGGAAAACCTCAGCAGCACTTTCAAATAGAACGTCGATAGATGGACGCGAATAATTCACTTTTTCATCAATAGTTAAGGAAAGTGTTTTATTCTCTTCAATTAATAGGTGATAATCGGGAGGTGCAAAGTAGATATTTCCTGCTTCTATTTTCTCATAATGTTTAGCTTCTTTTACAAACAAGGCACATTTTTCATTATAATATTCAATATAATATCCGGTACAATTTTTGTGTAAATGCTGTATAATAACAATAGGTAAAGGAAAATTCTTTGGGAAAGATGGTAAGAGTTTGCTAAGTGCTTCCATACCCCCAGCCGAAACGCCGATCACCATGAATTTGAAATTGCTCAAATCTAGTTTCAGTTTCTTTTTAAACATCAATCTTATTTCCTATAAAATTTTCTGATATGTTTTGTATTTTTTATCTACAGGTGAAAAACGGTTCATAATGGGTGAAGAATTAATTGTTTCCTTACTGCCTAATACCAAGAAGCCGTTATAAATTAAACTATCATTAAATAACTTTAATACTCGATTTTGCAAATTTTTATCAAAATAGATAAGAACATTTCGGCAGAGAATGAGGTGCATCTCTCCAAAAACGCTATCTGTAACTAGATTATGATTTGCAAAGGTCACATTTTTTGTTAGTGATTTGTTCATGATTGCCGATTTGTAAGAAACATGATAGTAATTGGCGAAAGAGGCTTTGCCATCTGCCTTCTGATAATTTGTGGTATATGCTTGTATGTCTTTTAAGGGATAGATACCTTGTCTGGCGATATCTAAAGCTTTATTATTGAAATCGGTAGCAAAGATGGTAGTTTTATTATAAAGACCTTCCTCTTTTAATAGAATGGCCAATGAGTAAACTTCTTCACCGGTAGCACAGCCGGCATGCCATATTTTGATAAAGGGATATGTCTTTAAGTAAGGAATTACTTTTTCTCGAAGAATTTTGTAAAGGGGCGGATCGCGAAACATTTCCGTAACAGTGATAGAAAAATTATGAACTACTTCATCAAAAACAGATTGATTGTGAATAATATCAGCAGTTAAATCGCTAATTCTATCATAGCTATTTGTGTTCATAAATTTTTTTATCCTTCTTTTAAGAGAAGCTCTGGCATAGTGTCGAAAATCATAACCATAACGTTTGAAAATTGCTTCCAAGAAAAGGTCAATTTCGATTTTTTCAATATCTTCTAGCATATTACTTATTACCGGGAACCAAAAATTCTAAAACAAATGTGATGCCATTAGGCTCATGCTTTTTTATATATGCATAGCCACCGAAATTTTCCATAGCTGTTTTCACGATATGTAAACCAATGCCGGTGTTACCGCTTTTACCATAAATAAATGCTTCCTCAAATATTTTATCAATTATCTCATCCGGCATGCCAATGCCATAATCTGAAATATGAATCTCGCAAATCTGTCCTTTGTTTATGATCGTGATATCGATGCGTTTTGTTTTTCCATGAATTATTGCGTTCCTGATAATGTTATCAAAAACAGAATTAATAGTTTCATCAGCCAGGACTTTGCTATTGCCTTTTACATTAAATTCAAGAGAGCTCTTTGCTTCGATAATTGGTGAAAGTATCTGCTTAATATCAAAAGTGCTTAACTCACGGGGGGAATCTAAATATTGTCCAAAAATGGCCATGCGATTGATAAGATTTACGCTTTTTGCAATGTAAAATTCAGCTTCATTAATTATTTCTAGATTTTTTGTTCTTTTAAAGATTCTAAATGCGCTTTTTAGAACAGCGAGATTATTAGTGATATCGTGCCTTAAAATTGAATTCATTAATATTAATCTTTCTTTATGAGCTAAAACTTCTTTCTCAGCAATTTTGCGTAACTCAATTTCCCGCTCCAAATCTTTTCTCTGTTTATAAATATCGAGGAAAATATTAACTTTCCCTTCTAATATTGATGGGATGATAGGTTTGGTGATAAAATCTATACCACCTACTTCTACGCCTTTAATTTTATAAATTTCATCAGAATAAATTGCCGAAACGAATATGACAGGAATATGTTTTGTTTTTTGTACTTGCTTCATTAAGTTAACTGTTTCAAAGCCATCCATTCCGGGCATTTGAACATCAATTAATATTAAGGCAATATCATTATCTAATGCTAATTTTAATGTCTCGTTGCCGGAATATGCTCGGATAAATTCTGCCTCTATGTTTTGTAGTATTGCCTCAATAGAAATGATGTTTTCTTTTCTGTCGTCCACGATTAAGATCTTGGGTTTTTTCATTTTAAGATTTTCCATTTTTATAATCTCCTACGAATAAAGAAAATAATTCGAATTCATTTCAGAGTGTAAAGAAAAAAAAATATAAATGAATATTTAATATATTTTTATTGAATGGTGAATCTGTTGGCAGAGATTGATATCTTCAGGTATTTTTCAGACTATTTTTTCCAGCGATTTATTTTATTTTCACCACGAAATCCCTATTTCCTTTTCGATAGGTTAAAACCTA
>DAOWES010000171.1 GCA_030638385.1 Candidatus Cloacimonadota bacterium
ATTGCATCAATTCCTTTGTTTGAAAGACTATGAAACTCTACCTGAAAACCAGAGTGTAAACTCCTAAACTGTTTTTCTCTGGGTAATTCTCCTATTTCCAGTTTAAGCAATTTCATTTTAGAACCAACTTTACATTATTACTTTGTTCGTTGTATTCTTGGGTGATTTTCTCACCATCCTTTAATAGTTGAAAAGCTACGTGCTTGGCTTTGTCGTACATTTCTTTTTCTTCAAACTCTTGTGCATTGAGTTTATCAATCAAACGTTGCAAATAGGCAATGTCTCCACCTATTTTTGATAAATCGTTTTGTTTTTTCTCTAAATCAATTTCGCGCACCAAAGCATCTAATTCAAAATCAATATTGAAGTTTAGTTCTCCTTTGAATACTTTTTGCAATGTTGATCTAAATAATTTATCACTATCAAAGTCTAAATGTTTCGCCCTTATCTTTTCGACAAATTCTTCAATCTTTGAGAACTTTTGCTGAACCTTTAAAGGAGGGACTGGAATATCAATTTTTGATAACATCCCTTTGCTTATTCGAGACCTTGTTTGTCCTTTTATATAATTGCTTACTAAAAACAATGAAGCTGGTAAATTCAATAAATAGGTTAAATATGAATCAGTTATTTTATTTAAATCTGGCCTTATTTGTATACAATCAGCCTTATTTACAGCCTTGTCAATATGATTTGGAAATCTACAAGCTCTTAAATTTGGTACTCCCAAAGTACCAACAAGAACATCTCCTTTATTACAAGTATATCTACTTAAAACATTATTGTAATGTTCTTCAGAAATATATGCCTTATCGCTATCGTTAAAAGTATTAACTCCAATATTCTGTAATCTAATTACCCTGATACCTTCATCTCGATAATGTTCTTTTTTTAGATTAGAGCCAAAAGGCCCATCCTTCATTATTGTTGTAACATCTTGAATGTTTTCAATAGGCCAACCAAAAGGATTCCATATTGGGTCTCCAAAAATTTCAATAAAATTTGATTCAAGAAGTTTATTTAAAACTTTTATTGTATGAGTCCTTTTGCTTTTAATTGAAACTATTCTATCCAATACATCAACAATTTTGTTTTGTGTTTCCAATGGTAAAATTGGAATGTCAATTTCAGCGATATATTTAGAAGAAATGTTTTTGAGACCTGCGCCTTTGAAACCTCTTTCTAAAATGTGTAGATTACCATATAAATAATAATAAACATATTTAGTGTTTATTTCATTATTGGATTTATTAGCGACATAACAGTGTGAAGTTGTTCCAAATGGCTCATTTATATAATGAACATTCGCTGTCCCTCCATTTCCAAAAACTAATGATTCATCAAAGAATTGAGCTTTATCTGTTCTTTTCGTAATGATTGTACTGGAAGTATAAAATGGATATTCTCCTTTTTCAGAACAATCACTTGCTTTCAATTTTGATTTCTTAGCAAAATCAAAAAGGTTTCTAAATTTTTCTGTTATCATCCTATCAACCCATTTAATTCTTCCATTTCGCTTAATATCTCTTTTTCAAGATTCATCAGTTTTTCAAGAATCTCTTTTGGCGGGTCATATTTCTGTTCTAAATATTCATATTCTTTATAGCGATTATAACTCAAATCCAATCCATTCTCTTTAATTTCTGCAATGGGCACAAAGAAGTGCGATTTTCTATCTTCTTGTTTGGTTTGTTTTCTGTTTTCGTATTCGGTTTTTACAATCGGAAGTGGTGAATCTTTTAATCGTCTTCTGTTGTCGTCTAAAGAATAACCATCACTTTTCAATTCGTAAAACCAAACTTTGTCTGTATTCCAAATTTTACTTTTCTGTTTTACTTTGGTGAATACAAGTATTGCGGTTTTTACAGCTGTATATGGTTTAAATGCACCGCTTGGTAAGGAAATAACTGCTTCCAGTTGATTGTCTTTTAGTAAAATTTCTCTTGTTGCTTTTTGAGCTTTAGAACTTCCAAACAAAACACCTTCTGGAATAATTACTGCTGCTTTTCCA
>DAOWES010000051.1 GCA_030638385.1 Candidatus Cloacimonadota bacterium
GTTTTTACAGAAGCGGAAAAACAGTGAATTTGTTCGCAATGAATTTATGGCAAATTTATTGGAGATCGAGCAGCAATCACAAGAGCTTTTGGATGAAATTTCGCAGTTGAGCTATAAAATTGAAATTTTCCCCCATAAAGCGATAAAATTAAAAGATGATGTTAAGATCGAATTTGATAGTTCAATCAGTCTAAAACCAATTTTTGATCATCATAACATATATGTGGTTTTGGATAATAAGTTGATTGCTTACAATAAAAAAAGTTATCGCGAACGTTGGAACAAAGAATTTCCCGCAGATATTATCGATCTGGTTTTATTGGATGTGAATAGGCTGTTGGTGATAGTTAAATCGAATGAGATTATTTGCCTTGGACGTGAAACCGGAAGTGAGAAGTGGCGTAGAGAGGGAGAATATTCAGCCCCAAATGCGACCAGGAAAAATGCTTATCAAATAAGTTTAGATAAGTATAAGCGTCTCGATAATAGTGTAATTCTTTCTATAGAAAAAAAGCGTTTACTGGTGCTGAATAATATCTCAGGAGAGATAATTTGCGAATATAATTCTGACACAGAGATAAATCATGTAAGTGATTTTGATCTTTTAACTAAAAGTATTTACATTGTTAATGATAATATTTTTAGAAAATTGGAATTGTTAATTAATTCGAGGTAATAATGTCAATATCGGAAGAATCATATAAAGATGTGAATTTTTGTCTGCGTTGCGGAAGCAAGATGCTACTAAAGTTTGATCAGGAAAATAAGCTGCGTAGTGAGTGTACGAATTGTGGTTGGACATTTTATAAAAATCCAATCCCGGTTGCAGCTTGTTTAATCTTAAATGATAAAAACGAAATTTTGGTTATTAAAAGAAAATTTGAGCCTAATCCCGGCGAATGGGCACTTCCCAGTGGTTACATCGAAATTGATCAATCCCCCGAAGAAACAGCGATTGATGAAATGCTCGAGGAAACCGGATTAATCGGTGAAATTGAAAAATTTATTGGCTATATGCCAAATCCTTCTCCAATCTATGAAAAAGTTATCTCATTTGGTTTTTTGATGAAGATAACGGGAGGTGAGCTTTCTGCAGGTGATGACGCTGCTGAAGCGTGCTTTGTCAGCTACGAAAACCTTCCACCTATCTGTTTCAATTCTCATCGCTATTTTATCCAAAAGATAAAAGAAGAGTTGTTAGATAAATTCGAATTAGCACAAAAATAAATTGTGTAGATTTTGCCACAAATAACACAGCTTTAGCTGTAAGAGAAAATAAAATCCGCATTAATGCGCCAGGCGCAGAAGTGAGCGGTTAAAAATATAAATTTTGTTTATAAATAGGAGTTTTGATGGAAATTAATAAAACTTATGAACCAAAAAATATTGAAAAGAAATGGTATGACCATTGGATAGAAAAGGGATATTTCACTCCCAAAATTGATAAAAACAAGAAACCGTTTACAATTGTAATTCCACCACCAAATGTAACGGGTATTTTGCATATGGGGCATGTTTTAAATAACACTCTGCAAGATGTGATGATTAGATACAAAAGAATGACAGGGGTTCCTACCTTATGGATTCCGGGTGTGGATCACGCCGGTATTGCAACCCAGAATGTGGTGGAAAAAGTCTTAGCAAAAGAAGGTAAAACTCGTCATGATATTGGCCGAGAAGAGTTGATAAAGCTTATTTGGAAGTGGAAAGAAGAAAAAGGTGGCAAGATTATCGAGCAACTTAAAACGCTGGGTGCTTCTTGTGATTGGACCAGACAACGCTTTACTATGGATGAAGGTTTATCGGAAGCAGTAAAAGAAGTTTTTGTAGAATTATATAAAAAAGATCTCGTATATAAAGGTAAAAGAATTATCAATTGGTGTCCTCGTTGTGTAACTGCTTTGGCAAATGACGAGGTAGAACATGAAGATGAATCCGGACATCTTTGGAATATGCGCTATCCACTTTCAGATGGTAGTGGGTATCTTACTGTAGCTACCACCAGACCGGAAACTATGCTTGGTGATAGTGCAGTAGCTGTGAATCCTACTGATGAGAGATATATGCATCTAATAGGGAAAACAGTAATACTTCCTTTTGCCAATCGAGAAATTCCAATTATCGCCGATGAATATGTAGATAAAGATTTTGGTTCCGGTTGTGTTAAAATTACTCCGGCTCATGATCCAAATGATTTTGAAGTGGGTGAGAGACACGGCTTAGAAAAAATAGTTGTGATGGATGAGCATGGCGTGATGAACGAGATTGCCGGTGAATTTGTAGGAATGAATCGTTTCCTGGCTCGTGAACAAATTATAGATAAATTGAAAGAGATGGATCTATTAGGTGAAATAGAACCGCATCAACACGCAGTGGGACATTGCTATCGTTGTGAAACAATCATCGAACCATATTTATCTGATCAATGGTTTGTTAAAATGAAACCATTAGCAGAAAAAGCGATTGAGGTTGTGAAAAATGGCCAAATTCAATTTCAACCAAAACGTTGGACCAAAGTTTATATGCATTGGATGGATAATATCAGAGATTGGTGCATTTCACGTCAAATTTGGTGGGGTCATCGCATTCCGGCATATTATTGTGAAGAATGTAATGAACTGATTGTGGCCAAAGAAACTCCGGAAAAATGTAAATGCGGTAGCACAAAATTCCGCCAAGACGAAGATGTGCTTGATACTTGGTTCTCTAGCTGGTTGTGGCCTTTCTCTACTATGGGCTGGCCGGAAAAAACTGAAGAACTTGAGTACTTTCTACCAACAAACTTACTTGTTACTGCACCGGGAATCATCTATTTGTGGGTGGCAAGAATGATTATGGCAACCCTTGAATTTGAAGATAAAATCCCTTTTGATACTGTTCTATTACACGGAATGGTTTTGGATGAGCAAGGTAGCAAAATGAGTAAATCTTTAGGCAACTCTCCCGATCCAATTGATATCATCAATCAGGTTGGCGCTGATGCTTTGAGATTTGGTATGATTTTTAATACTCCCAAAGGGCAAGATAGTTATTATTCCGATAGCATTTTGGAAACAGGACGTAATTTCGCCAATAAAATTTGGAACGCATATCGCTTTATCATGATGAATGTGGAGAAAATTGAAGGATTACCAAAACCGGAAGAGCTGAAACTTGAACTTGCCGATAAATGGATATACAGTCGCTTGAATCAAGTGATTGCCGAAGTAGAAGAAAATTATGAAAAATTACGCTTTAATGATTCAGCTTCTATTCTGATGGATTTTGTTTGGAAAGAGTTTTGCAGCTGGTATTTGGAGCTTAGTAAAGATAGAATTTACAGCGATGATAGCGAAGCTCAAAAAACAGCCAAATATGTTTTATTGGATGTATTGCAAACTTCCATGCGTTTACTTTCTCCTATTATGCCATTTATTTCAGAAGAGATTTGGCAAAACATTAAAACTCATTTCCCAATGGATGAGGACGCTTTGGTTATTGCCAAATTCCCGGAGTCAAATAAAGAACTCATTGATATGAAAATTGCTGAAGAGATGGGAATGATTCAGGAAGCAATCAGTGCTATCAGAAATCTTCGCAAGCAGGTAAATCTCTCTCCAGCCTTGGAAATAAATGCTTTTATTAAAGTGGCAAACGAAGCTCAAATAAAGCTTTTTGAAGATTATAGTAATTACTTCTTAAAACTTTCTAAAGTAAGTGATATTAATATTGCTATCGAAATGGAAAAACCCAAAGCCTCTATTGCGGCAGTAGTTCAAAACATCGAAATATTTTTACCGTTGGCAGGATTGATCGATTTGGATGCTGAACGTGAAAAATTGAATAAGCAGATTGTAAAGGTTGAAAAAGAGGTTAAGCGCGTAAATGGAAAACTTAATAACGAGCGTTTCATTTCAAAAGCTCCCGAAGCTGTAATAAATAAAGAAAAAGCCATCTACGAAGAAGTTAAAACCAAGTTAGATAAATTGGTTAATATCTTAAATGGATTAAGCTAGATAAAATAATCTATCATCCCACTGCTTTGGCGGTGGGATGCTTGTTCTAAATAAGTTTTAATATTTGCCACAGAGAAAAGAATAGCTAATTTCATTTATTGTATTGACTTGCTTGTTAATACGAGAATAAAAATATTTTGATATAAAATTAATTAGTGTTCACAGGATCAACTGTAAGCAAATGTCAGACTTAGGAAAGAAATAATAAAAAAGCAAACCGCAAAAATGGGAGGGTAAGATGAACGATGAAACAATTATTGAAAACGTGAATGAAATGAGAGAAGAGAAAATTATTGAGCCGGGAATCAGCAAGAAACATTTGTTTTTTTACGAATCATTAAGAAAAAAACTAACTTCATTTGTAAATAAGAAAACGGGTGCTAAAGGCGAAGTTTTTACAAATTACCTACTTGCTTTACCTGATTTTTTTATGTTGTTGTGTCGTTTGATGGTCGACGGTCGTGTAACTGTAGGTCAGAAAGCCTTTATTGCTGGAATCATCGGATATGTGATTTTTCCACTTGATATTATTCCCGATTTTATTCCCATTATTGGTTTTGCTGATGATTTGGTTTTGGTAGTTTACGGATTGAATTTCATCTTAAATGAATTAGATCATGTCATTATTCAGGATAATTGGAGTGGAGATGAAAACCTGATTGAACTTTTAGGAAAAATTTCAGCTACTGCCGAAAATTTCTTGGATAGAAATGTACTTAAAAAAATAAAAAAATGGTTAACCAAAAACAAGGTGGAACAAAAGAATGAAGCTAATGATAGCCTCTAAAAACAAACATAAAATA
>DAOWES010000203.1 GCA_030638385.1 Candidatus Cloacimonadota bacterium
AAGTTCACTTTTCTCTTTTTGAATTTAAGATTTTTTAATTTTGCATAGGAAGTTGAATCAAATAGGACTGCTCCACCATTGGCCAGATAGTTGCTTATTTTTTGTGGATCCAGTGAAAAATTTCCGAGACATATTAGCAATGCGTAATCGGAAACATTTAAATCATCAATTTCTACAATGAGCCGATATGGTAAGCCTTCTTGTCGTAAAATGCTTTCGATACCTACATGCTTGCCAATTAAGCCTATCTGCAAATTCAAAGTAATTCTCCAATTAATTTCACTAATTCCTCTTTTCGTTTAGCTTTAGAAAATAGCTGAATAATTCTTTCGCGAGCATTTTTGCCATTTTCTACCAAAAGCGCCTTTTCAATAGCCATTTTGGTAGAGACAACATTATTGAATTTAGCATAATAACCGGTGTCACCAATAGCAGTAGGGATACCATTGTGTGAGGTTCCAACCGGAATGCATTCGCATAACATCGCTTCACATAAAGCATTGGGCAAACCTTCTCGGCAGGAAAGCTGACAATAAACTTTGGCTTTTTGGTAATATTCCAAAAGGTTCTCTTCTGAGATTTTGGGTAAAATAGTTAGATTTTCTGTTTTTCTTAGCATCACCCAATCATAAGCTTCATCAGAAATTCCGATAATCATAAATTGAATATTAGGGAGTAATTTTGCAACTGCTATAAAAGCTTCCAAGCCTTTTAATTTAGCTTTATTTTCACTTGCCACAACAGCTACCGTAAGAACCAAATCTTGTTTTTTTTCGTTTGCAAAAAACTTAAGAGAATCATAACCTGTGGGAATTGTGATAATGCTATTTAATTCTTTTTTAAGTAAATTCTCTGCATCTAGTTTCAATGAATCATCTACTGCTAGAATTTTTGTAGCCAATTTCAAAATTTGTTTCACTCGCCAAGCGCCAAATTTTGTTAGTAGTGCGCCATAATTATATTGTGGAAATTTGGCTAATTCATAACCACCAACCACGACTACTACTTTTCTTCTGAAAAGTTTCCCCAAAATCACGCTTACAAAGGCACGAAAATCGGCAAACCAAACAAATGTGACAGAATTTTTGGGAATTCGGGAGGCAATTTTATAAATGGTAATAACCTTCCCAATAATATTTTGTTTCATTCCACTCAGATCAAGATCTTCCACCGAAAATTCTTCTTGCAGAACCTTCAAGTCTCGTCGAATAAAAGGACTATTATAAGTGTGAATAAATAATATTTGTTTCATTTTATCGGATGAGAACAATTTTACCTCTTCGAGTTTGTCCGTCCGGAGCAGAGATTAGATAAAAGTAAACGCCCGAGCTACATTTCTTATCGGCTTTGTTATTTCCATTCCAACTAAATTGCTCATAATGGTCTTTTTCCAAGGTTATTATCAACTCTCCCGAAAGATCAAATATTTTGCAGTGTGTATCTCCAAGCGGCATAGTTAATGAATTTTTATTCTCGATACGTACAACATTGTCCTTTTCCGGGTAAAATGGGTTTGGATATACTATCACATCATTCAAAGTAGTTTCTGTATTCTTTTTAGATGAAATGCCAATTTCAACCGAATTCAAACCTTTACTTGTACCAATATATAATTTCCCCGTAATCGGATCATATTCAAAATCTGTTATTCGATTTGAGATTAAAGATGAATTTTCAATATTATAATTCATGAACAAATCATTTTCAATATCGTAAACAGTGAAGCCATTATCTGCTGTTCCAATCCAAATAAGACCAAATGGATCTACATATAAAGCGGTTGGGATAGTATTTGCACCTCCATAAATATATGGTTGTCCTGTCACATACCAAAATTCAGGAGTCTCTTGATCCTTCCAACGATTATCGAGAAAAATTTGTTTTTTCTTGGAATCTTGACCATATCGGTACCAATAATGTCCGGCAGGATAATATTTATTATCATATGGAAAACTTGGTTTTTCTTTGTAACAGAAAAGACCTTCCGATGCTGCTATCCAATATTCATTATAACCAAATTGGTCTACCCGAGATGTGATAGCATTAATCTCGGCTGCTCTCATTTGCAAGCATTCCGGAACTTGCCAGGCAGCGCCACCATCTTGCGGATATTCGGTGCTATTCCAAATTCTTAGGCCATTGTATCTTGTTCCAAGCATATAAAGATCATCAAATTCTTTCAATACCAAAAAATCACTGAAATCATAATTATCATCCCATTCATGAAGTTGGAAAGTATGGATAATTTCCTCATCATCAAATATCACAATCTTATGCGGATAACTACTGGCTGCAAGCGTATTATCAGACAATCTCTCCACAAAAGTAATTGTATTTGAGGAAAGTATATTTGAGGAAAGTGGATATTCAGAGGATATTCTTTCTCTTATAGACCACTTATTATTCTCTTCATCAAAAAGAACTATTCCTGCTCCCCAAGTAGCAAACCACTTTTTGTCTTCATCATCTATCGCAATTGAATAAATATTATTTGTATATATTGCGGAATTATCTTCAGTAAAATTTTTCCAACTATTACCATCAAAAACAGAAATTCCCCGTGTTTCTTTGTCTGAATATTCCATCCCAATATGACCATTACATAACCATAAACGGCTGTTAGCATCCATTTGCAAATCTTGAATAAAGTTGGCACACATTCCGGCAGTTTCCTGCTTTGAACTCCATTGTGCAGTTACAATATTATTTTTGAAAAATCCCTCGCCCCAAGTTAGAAAATAAAGTTCATCACCTATCTGCTTAATACTATTTATTCTAGTATTTAATAAAGAAGATACTAAGAGGATATTAGAAATAAAAGGTTTGAAATTATTGAAAAACGTTCAAGTATTAAATTCAGATGAAATTTTAAATTTTAATTACAATAAATTCAAAAATGAATCAAAAAATACCTAGGTCGATTGCTATATCCTGTGCGGAGTTATCAGGATGTAGTTTGACAAATGCTTTTTTCTCTCCTTTTGTGGTTATCATTGTATTTACCTTGATTACCTTCACATTATGTATT
>DAOWES010000039.1 GCA_030638385.1 Candidatus Cloacimonadota bacterium
AGTTACTCTTCCTGATATTGCTTTAACCTTAAAACCCAAGGAATCAACAAGAACAAAAGAGTTAATTTTAAAATTAAGTGGTAAAACAATTATTGGGATCTCTCCAAATATTGTATGTCAAAGATTAGATAAGAAAAAGAAATATGTGCCTGCATTAATCAATTTATGTGATCGGATTTTAGAAAAATATCCAAATGCAGAACTTCTTTTATTGCCCCATACAATAGAAGCCGAAACAGCCGGCACCAATGATGATCTTAGTATCTGTCTTAATATAAAAGAATTAGCAAAAAATCCTGATAGAATCTTTGTGGATAATACAGTAGATTATTCGCCTGCTGAAGCAAAATGGTTGATTTCACAATGTGATTTTTTCATCGGCTCCAGGTTTCATTCTGTTATTGCTGCAGTTTCAGCTTTTGTGCCCACGATTACAATTGGCTGGCATTGGAAATATCGGGAATCGATGGAGTGGCTAAATTTGGAAAATAATCTAATTCAGTATTGGGAATTGGATCAAGAAAAATTATGGGATTTATTTAAGAATAATTTTGAAAGACGAGATGAGATTGAGTTAAAGCTAAAACGTGAAATTCCAATATTACAACAGAAAGCGCTCCAAGCTATTTCTGTGATAAGTGAGGTGCTTAAATGAAATGGTTAATAGGAAGAGTTTTTTATACTTTATTAGCAATATTTAGCTTAGTAATTATGGCAATTTATAATTTGAAAAGAGTGAATAAGTGCTAAGTCAATTAAAGAAAACAATTTCTCATACCTTAATTTACAGCATTGGAAATCTCTCTACCAAAATAATCGGGCTGATTTTATTACCACTATACACCACAAAACTATCTCTCCTAAACTATGGTAAATTCAGCATTTTAGAAATTACGGTGATGTTCCTGACAATGGTATTGGGGCTACGCATAGTTTCTTCGATGATGCGCTGGAGTGCAGAAACAAATGATAAATGTGAACAGGGGAAAATTCTTTTCAATACTTACAGTGTATTATTTATAACTGCAATTTTGGTGAATGTCATTTTTACTCCTCTGCGGCCTTTGCTCTCAGAACTATTTTTTGGAACGGATAATTATAGCCATTTTTTCACCATTATTTTAGTAATAGTTGGTTTTGAAATGTTAAACCAAGTACCGATGAATTGGCTACGATTCCAAGGTAAACCGCTTGCTTATTCTATCTTTTTTATTACTAAATTGATGGTTGTGCTTAGTTTTAATATTTACTTTTTAGTATATGCGCAAATTGGAATTATTGGAATTTTTTACAGTCAACTGATTGCAAATATTGCTCAAATGCTATTAACTCTTCCCATTTTATTAAAGCGTTTTACTTATGTTTTTGATACCAAGCTTATCAAAGAGATGTTGGGTTATAGTATCCCATTAATTTTCAGTGCGATTTCAGTTCAATTGTTGGCAATTGGAGATAGGTATATCATTAAACATCTGCTCGGTTATTCACAGGTAGGAATTTATTCTTTGGGAATGAAAATTGGTGGTGTGCTGAATGTCTTTGTGGTGCAGGCTTTTGCTTTGGGCTTTTTGCCGATTGCTTATAAGATGCTACATTCGCCGGATGCTAAGTTATTTTATAGAAAAATTTTTAAATATTTAGTGATGATTTTGGTATTTTGTGCTTTGGGCTTATCTCTGTTTTCGCGAGAAGTACTGCTTCTTTTTGCTAAGAAGCCGGAATTTCTTATTGCCTATAAAGTAGTTCCTCTTATTACCATCACCTATGTTTTTAAAGGTATGCAATATATGTTTATGTTGGGATTTCATTATGTGAAGAAAACAAAGCTTATCGCTTATATAGTTTCGGTCGCATTGCTCATAAATATTGCTTTGAATTTTTTGTTAATTCCAATTTATGGAATTTGGGGAGCAGCTTTAGCAACGGTTTTTTCTTCGTTTTTAATTGCAGTAATTTCATATTATATTTCTCAGAAATTTTATTATGTTAACTATGAAATTGGAAAGATGCTGATCGTTTTATTGGCTGGTATTATTATCTATTTTGTTTCAAATATTTTTGCAGAAGCAAACATTTATCTCCAAATAATTTACAAAGCAACATTATGTGCATTTTTTCCAATATTACTTTATTTTTTCAAATTTTATGAAAAAACAGAATTGGATAAGATGAAAAAAGTTATTAATAAATTTAGAAAGTAACTTGATTGTTGCTTTACCGCAAAGTTTTTTTTAAATAGATATCGATCAAAGTTTGTCTCAATCCCCCCTCATCCTACTGTCCTTCTCCCTGCAGATATCGTTCTTCACTTTGCTCAGAGCCGAATCTTAGAAGGAACATAAGAATAGCAGGAAAAGTAAAATAATCCTCCGGATTATTGAGATGGGATTCTGAAAGATTTTAAGACTCAGTAAATAGAGATCGTTTTGATCGAAATCGTTTTTCTGCGAAAAGCCGATTCGTAGCCGACTCCCGAGATCGTTTTGCTAAAGCAAAGCCGATTCTTAACTAACTATAAAACGCTACTTCATGATGAAGAAGCTGCTTATTCTCATAAACAAATTTGGCAGAGAAAAATCTATCTTGTTCCAACCACTTCATAAAGATATGGTCACCTTTCCAAAGTGGGAGATCTTTTAATTTATCATTATCGATCCATTCCAGATTTCCTTCCGGGCTTTCGATTATTTTACCATGCCATTTATCGGCAGTGAATAGAAAAACCAACCAATCGTTTTTACCATCAAAAAGAGGAAATGAAATTATTCCCCTTAAATTTGGTGCGATAAGTTCAAAACCGGATTCTTCTTTAACCTCACGAATTACACACTCTTCCGGAGTTTCACCACTCTCAAATTTTCCGCCCAGACCATTATACTTGTCTTGATGATAATCATCTTTTTTTTTCACACGATGCAGCATCAAAGTCTGCTCATCTTTTTTCAAGTAGCACAAAGTGGCATTAATGGTTTTTCTGCTCATGTAATATTATCCTTATATTAAATTTCTTCCAACGGAAACATTAACCAAAAAATCAAATAGAGGATAAAGCCAACTCCACCGATAAAAGACATGATTATAAATGCAATGCGGATAAGGCTCACATCCCATTTTAGATAATCTGCCAAACCACCGCAAACACCGGCTATTATGCTGTTTGTACTAGAGCGTCTGATCTTTTGATATGGTTTTTCATTATCATCAATTTCCTCATCCACAATAATTTCAGCATCAACATATTTATCGTTTGTTTTGGGCAATATTACCGTTAATATTAGATAAATCCAAATTCCTGCTCCGCCAAAAAGTAGGGAAATTATAAAGGCAGCACGAATAATTGTAGCACTAATTCCTGTAGATTCGGAAATGCCACCACAAACGCCACTGATAATTTTTTGACGATTTGAACGATGTAGTTTTTTCATCATAATCCTCCAATTTTTTTTGAAATTATGAACAGTTATTTAGCAGTCAAGAAGATTATGATTACCAAATTAATTTCGACTTGACGCCAGAAATTATGATGACAAAAAGAATTCGGAAAAAAGGATAGATTAATGGTGAACTTAAAGCAATGGTGAATGAGGAAAGTAATATGAGAAAATTAAAGGTTTTTATCAGTAGTGTGCAATCTGAATTTGCAACAGAACGGCAAATGCTGTTTGATTATCTTATGCAGGATGCTTTACTTGGTTTGTTTTTTGAGCCTTTTATATTTGAAAAAGTTCCGGCATCAAATCAGCGAACTGATAATTTGTATCTTGATGAAGTAGCAAAATGTGATATTTATATCGGCATTTTCGGCAAAGATTATGGCAATGAAGAGGCCATTATAAATGGTTTCGCTTCGGGAATTTCTCCGACAGAACAGGAATTTGACCAGGCTACAAAACTGAATAAAAATCGTTTAATCTTTATAACTTCCCATAATTCAGCAGATCGACATTCCAAAGAAGTGGCATTAATAAAAAAAGCCGAAAAAGAAATTGTCCGAAAAATGTTCTCAACCCCGGTGGAGCTAAAAACAGCAGTTTATACATCTTTGATTCATTATCTGGAAGAAAAAGAATATATCAGGACAGGTCCTTTTGATGCTTCTGTCAACAGTACGGCTGAGTTATCTGATATTGACGGTGACAAGGTTTCTCTTTTTGTAAAAATAGCAAAATCAAAACGTGGATTTCCTTTACCGGCTGTATCTCCTACCGAAAATATTCTTACGCATCTGAATCTGCTTAATAACAATAAACCTTCTAATGCTTGCTTACTTTTGTTTGGTAAAAATCCGCAAAAATTCTTTATCAATTCAGAAGTTAAATGTGCTCATTTTCATGGCTACGAAATTGTAAAACCGATACCTTCTTATCAAGTTTATAAAGGTGATGTTTTCAAGTTGGTAGATCAGGCTGTTGATTTTGTTTTATCTCATATTGATGTTAGTACGGGTACCCGGGAAAAAAATGTTCAAGTAGATATTGAATATGAAATTCCCAGAGCAGTAGTTGCTGAGGCTATTGTAAATGCAATTGTTCATCGGGATTACACAAGTACCGGAAGTGTGCAGGTTATGCTTTTTAAAGACAGGCTTGAAGTTTGGAATCCGGGACAGCTTCCCTCCAATTTAACCTTGGAAAAGCTTCGTACGCCCCATGGTTCTTTTCCCTTTAATCCTTTATTGGCAGAACCTATGTATCTAGCCGGATATATCGAGCGAATGGGAACCGGAACCCGTGACATTATTCGTTTGTGTAATGAAAAAAAATTAAAAGAGCCTGACTTTTTGCAGGAAGATGTTTTTAAAACAATTTTATGGAGAACCGGACAAGCTACCGCGGAAGTTACCGCGGAAGTTACCGCGGAAGTCACCGCGGAAGTATCGGAGCAAATTAGAAGAGTAATAATAGTTATGAACGGGGAAATGAAAAGATCTGAAATACAAGAAATATTAGGTCTTAAGCACGCTGAAAATTTTAGGTTACAATACATCATTCCTTCACTCGAAGCTAATGTAATTGAAATGACTATCCCTGAAAAGCCAAAAAGTAAAAATCAAAAATACAGATTAACTGAAAAAGGGATTAAAATAAAAAAAATGGTGAACTTAAAGCAATGATGAACTTAAGGTAATGGTGAATTGTGAAATATAAATTGTGAATGAGGTAAGGAACGATGAGAGAGAATATCATA
>DAOWES010000150.1 GCA_030638385.1 Candidatus Cloacimonadota bacterium
GGGAAGAATGATAATGTTTGAGGTATAAACAAAAAGGATGATATAGAAAATAATCTAGATCATCCTTTTATTATGATAGTCTCATTCTTATTTCAAAAGCATAAATTTTTGGGTTGCAATTGTATGTTTCTCGGATTGGAGTTTTACAAAATATAAGCCACTTGAAACGAGCTTATTATTTGCATCTTTCCCATCCCAGACAATCGAATGCTGATCTGCTGGTAGCAAATCGCTGATAAGTGTTTTTACTTTCTGACCTTTGATGTTATAGATTTCAATATCCATTTGTTCGCTTTGTTTGTTGCTGAACTGAATTGTTACGCCACCTGCGCGACCGATATTTGAAGGATAAAAAGGATTTGGATAAATTTCCAGTTTAGAAAGTATGGGATTTTCTTCTGTTGTATTTGCTTGAGAAATAGCACTTTGATGTGGAGTCTCGATATCTCCAATAGTTGTATTATCTTTAAAGATGATAACCTCATTATTTGTGTAGATTGTGTCATCTGCTTCATTGTAGATTTTTATGCTGAGCTTTTCGTCAATCTCATTTCCAACTACTGTAATATACCAAAAACCATAATCTCCAACTTTCTGCCACACGCCAATTCCGTGGCAATCATCTTCACCCCCGGAGCCAAAAACACCTACACTATTATTGCCTAAGTTTTCAAATTGTTCTTCATTAATTTGCACCTGAACAATCATTACCATTGAATATTGAGTTCCCGATATTACTTTCCAATCCGGAACTTCTCGAAATTTTTTATTATTTGCTTTGGGAGTAATTCTCGATTCGTTTGAGTAGGTTAAATTATCAGCAGCGTTCATATTGATCTTATAACCATTTCCCTGAGTCATATATTCCAAATTTCCAACCCAACTTCCGGGAGGATTATAATAAAATGCTGTCTCATCTTGATCTTTAATTTGCAATACATTTGGCAATACTGATGATAAAGCATTATTTAAATTCATGTTATCTTGAGAGAAATATGCAATCCAATTCCAGTTTTCTGCCAAAGCAATAGGAGTATTGAGAGCAATCGCTTCTCCTGAAATGGTCATTTGATCCGGTTGAAGCATCTTGATCAAATAAGCATCACCAACAGATATTTTTTCCAAGTCTCCAACCCAACTATTTAAACTTGGATAGTAAGTTGATGAACTATTTTGATTTTTAATTTGATAGATATTGGAATTGATTGAAGAGAATAAGGTTGAGATGGCGGGATCTTCCGGTTGAACATAAAATGAAACCCAATTCCAATTGCTATTAAGGTTGATAGTTTGTTCAATGAAACCGGCTGTTAGTGTGAATGGGGAAGTTGGTTCGCCATATACAGCATTATTTAAGAAAGAGACAGTTTCTACACACACATTCTCTTTGGCATCAAAATAGGAAAATTTTATCTCTTCTCCATTTGTATCTCCTACAATAGTGAAAAACCAATATCCCTCCCAATATGGCAGATTTGCCGGTTCCCAAGTTGCTATTGCTCTACAATCTTCATAGCCACCGGGGCCAAATGCTCCTAGAAAATTCTGTGAGTTATTGGGTATAATTTTTCCGCCTATTTGCAGATTTGCCATTACAGTAAAGCTGTATTGATTTCCTGCCATTACATTCCAATCAATTAAACTAAAATTCACATTTTCGGTAGTTTGGCCATTTGATACTAATATGGTTGAGCTTACGTTGGAATAATAATTTTTCAAAACTGCGGAAATTGTGTAAGTTCCGGGAGGAACGCTGAGAGAATAATTCCCATTTTCATCAGGATGAGTAGAAGTGCCATTTGCATAAATTGTTACATCTGTAATATTTGCCGGCACGGAGTGGGTGTTGATTATGGAGATTTGCCCATTAATGGTTCCATTTGCCAAACCGGAAGTAATCTGAAATGGACTTGATGGAGTTCCAATTACGACGTTATCAGAAAAATTTACTATTTTATTACATTCAACAATTTCATCATTTGCCGAATTGTACATGAGAAAAGAGATATCTTCTCCATTGTTATCACTAACAATAGTGAAATACCAATATCCGGCCTCATCCCACATTCCCAAACCACGGCAATCTTCTTGCCCACCGGGGCCGAAAGCGCCAAATATATTAGCACCTTCGCCGGTGAAATCTGCATCGTTAATAGTTCCCGAGGCAATAACTACCATAGAATATTGTGTTCCTGATATTTGTTGCCAAGCAGGTGCTGCTGCCCACAAGTTGCCTACTAATAGGAGAACAGAAAACAATATTATTTTTGAAATTTTCATATTATCGCCTAATTAAATTATTTAATTAGAAGCATTTTACTTGTTTGATCAAATGAGCCTGAATTTAAACGATAGAAATATACACCACTTGCAACAGATTGATTGCTATCATCTTTTCCATTCCAAATTGCACTATGCTTTCCTGCATCTAATTTACTATTAACCAAAGTTCTTACTTTCTGACCTTTAATGTTATAGATTGCTAAAACAGTGGGTTGCTGCGAACTAAGTTGGAATCTGATAGTTGTTGTAGGATTAAATGGATTTGGACTATTTTGTTCAAGAACATTAATTTCATTAATTGCAATGTCTTCATCTCTAAATTCAATTTTTATTGGATCTTTAGGATTACCGAGAATTGCATTTGCAGCGAAGCTAATAGAGTTTGCTGAATTGATGATTTTTCCGGAAAGGTTATCATATTTTCTAAACTCAAGTTCAGATGAACTTTCTGAAACTGTAAAATACCAAAAATCATTAATTTGAGTTCCGATTGAATGGCATTTACCTTGCGCATCAAATAATCCGATAGAAATATTTTTGCTATCAATATTTGGTTGAGCCATTACAATCATGTTATTTTCATTTCCACCAACTAAATTCCAGCTAGTTTTAGAAACATCTTTTGGTTCAACATTTCTGGTTTCTTCTACCGGAAGTGGGTAGATAATATTAACGGGGCTTGATGGTTCAATTTTCGCATGCCAGTATAGTAGATAGGCATTACCCGGTGATAACGTTGTGAGATCTCCAATCCAGCCACCATAATAAACAGCAGATTTGGTTTGAGTTTTTATCACAGAAGTATCGGGAATAGTGATACTTTGGAAAGCCGTTACAAGATCCATCTCTTCATAAGGATAGTAACTAATCCAATTATAACCTTGAGAAACTGAAATCGGATTAATAATCGGATTAATTTTTTTACCGGTAATTGTGAAACCGGTAACTGCGGAAGGAATATTTAGTTTATAGCCTTTTGGATATTCAACAAAACCTAATGTTCCTACCCAATTTCCACTAGCCGGGTCATAGATGCTAGATTGAGTTTGATTTTTTATCTGAAGATCATTAAAGTTGGCTGATAATGGTTCAAGATCGTTAAATACTGATGTTATTGCTGTATTTGCCGGAGAGAGATTTGTTGAGATCCAATTCCAGTTTTCCACAAGATCAAAAGTCTGATCATGATCCGGTGATGGAATGGTGAGGTTGTCGCTGTAATCATTATTGGGCTCGGTTGGGAAAAAGAATGTTTGGTCGCAATCTTCTACAATACTGGTTTCGGTGTTGTATGTTTTGAATGTAATTGGGTCTGTTCCGGAGACATTATCTCCCACTAAAGTAACATACCAATATCCGGCCAATGAGAAGTAATTGCACCATTTGGGGTGACTTCCTTCTATCCAAACTCCAACTCCTCGGCACTCTCCACTTGGTCCGAAGGCTGCTAGTTGATTATTATTCCCACCAATGAAGAATTCTCCATCATAACTAGTTGTTGCGTAAAAAGTTGTACTGTATTGAGTTCCGGTGATTTGAGCCCAATTCAAAAGAGCAAAATCTACACTGTCAGTAATAACATCAGAGTACACTTTTATTCCTGTAAGGTTTACAGTTGCATATCCATCCAATGAAGCTGTTACTATCTTTTCTCCATTATCTAGCTCCAGAGAATAATCTCCATTAATATCCGGATTTGTAGTTGAACCATCACAAGAGATAACAACATTTTCTATATTTCCAGCCCCATTTACCAGATTAACTTTTCCGGTAATTGTGCCGGTATATTTAATTAACTCAAGAGCAAAATCGTTATCTACATTTGCTTGGGAAGCTTGAACAATTACATCTTGAAGTGTTTGACTCTGATAACCATTTAAAGTAGCAGTAACATCATAGCTCCCCGGAGAAATTTCTAGAGTATATTCATAATAGGCAATTGTACCGGGTTCATTTGGATCATCAACCGAATAAGGATTGGTAGTTAGATTTCCGGCGCTAATAACTACCTCTGTAATTTCTCCAATTCCTTCAATAGTAACTTTTCCAATTATATGTCCCGGAGGAGGAGGGGAGAGTTCAAAGTTTTTTATAACAATTTGATTATCTACAGTAATATTATCATAAGTTAGCGAATTATATCCGGTAAGCTCAGCTATTATGGAATATGTTCCGATACCTAAGCTAAGTAAATAATTACCTTCAGCATCGGGAGAAGTTGTGGTTGTATCGGTTGCGGAAATTGCAGTAATAAGAACATCAGTTATTGTACCTGATCCTCCGTTAAGGGTAACTATTCCACGGATTCCATTTTGAGTGAAGTTATAAGCTCCCATATCGGCAATTGTACCATCCGCATCAGAATAGTTGGGATTTCCGGTATCAATACAAGGAGATTTTGTTTCATCCGGAGTAGGGATATTACTCCATGAAAGTGTATAGTCTGCGTTAAATAGAGGATTTGTATCAATACAACCTTGGCCAAAATAATTTTCATTCGTAGCGAATTGAAGAAGTGAATAAGTTGCATTAATTGATGCAAGAGATTGATTATAAATATTATTTAAGGCGTTACGATAAACAATAGAGTTAATGATAACAAAGGATGA
This sequence comes from Candidatus Cloacimonadota bacterium, assembly GCA_030638385.1. GTDB lineage: Bacteria > Cloacimonadota > Cloacimonadia > Cloacimonadales > TCS61 > DAOWES01. The sequence goes on from DAOWES010000150.1 coordinate 4,893, forward strand.
CTTGTATAGATTTGCGAATCCGCTACCATCTTGATTAGCTATGTTATCGGCTATTGTTACGCTCTCAAGAGTAACAACAGAGCTGTTAAATCCATAAATACCTCCACCATCCCCTTCGGTAGAGTTTCCGGTAATTTCTGTGAATGAAATATCGACAGTTGAATTTGAAATATGTAATCCACCACCACCATAAGTAGCTGTGTTGTTTTTGATAATTGAATTTGTAATTGTTGGCTCGGAATCTTGCATGGAAATACCGGCTCCACCGGAAGCAACATTGGCATTGATAATTAAATTGTCTATAGCGATATCTGAATTTTCCAAATAAATTCCACCACCGTTTTCCACTGCAGAACAGTTGCAGATAGTTGAATTATTTATTTCTAAGTTTGATGAATTGATGGCATAGATACCGCCACCTCTGCCATCATGAGAAATATCTGTTGCTTTTCCATACTCAATATCACAATAATCAATTATTGATGAACCTAATAAATTGTTATCGGTATTTGAAAATCTTAATCCTGCCCAGCCTTCTACAGTGTTGGCAGCAGTGATTGTAACTTTTTCTGCTGAAGAACCGGAAACTAGCAGTTGACCTTCCACTATAAACTTGAAATGTCCCTGAAATTCGACGGTTGTACCCGCTTCAATAGTTAATAGATCAACACTTTGAACAATTATTTCGCCGGAAATTTGGTAAGGGCTGCCGGCAGCATTCCAAGTTCCACTAACGTTTCCCGCAGGTATTACTGTTTGAGAAAATGCAGAAATAGTAATAATCATAAAAATTGTAATAATAAGATTTTTTTTCATAAAATTTCCTTGTTTTTTGCTTTTTTTTAAGATTTAATTATTGTTTGTAATATAAAAAAAAAAAATTAAGACCGAACCTGAATTATTTTCATACCTTCATTATCTGTTATAAATAGATAACTTCCAAAATTATAAACAGAAACCGGTTTAGTTTGCATTGGATAAATTGCAATCTGATAAGGATTATTGATATCTGAAATATCTAAGATTATTATTCCAAGATCTTTATCTATTAAATATACATAATTATCTTGAACTGCGACGTCATAAACAAAGCCGTTAGTTTGATAATTTTTTAGGAGAAATGGCGCAGAAGCATTATTAACATCGAATATATCTAAACCGTCTTCACCATTGGTAACAAAAGCTATTCCATTTGCAATAGCTATATTATTTGCTAGTCCGGAAGCAGGTAGAGATGCTATTAGAGAGGGATTAGCAGGATTCTGCACATCCATGATAGAAAATCCATCCAAACCATTTGTGATATAGGCATAGTGACCATCTAAACAGAGATTACGCGCCAAACCATTTGTGCTGGTGTTTGTGATTATAATTGGTGACATCGAACTGATATAAGCAGTGGTAAGTCCGGCTTTGCCACTGGCAATATAAGCATGATCACCGGCAACAGCGATTCCATTTGGAACTCCATCAATTTTAGCACTGCCTGTAATATATGGATTTTCCGGGACAGAAAGGTCTATCTTGGTTAATAAGCCCGGAGATTTTCCCGAATTACTGGCCACATAAATGAAATTTCCGGATAAGGACGCAGATAATGTTCGATCTGGAATTTCCAGATTTACTAATTGGCTTGGCTTATCTGTATTGTTGCAATCAATTACCTCTAATCCATTATAATTATCTGCAACAAAGGCAAATAAATTATTAACCTCAATATCAATTGCCTCGCCGGCAGTTTTAAAAGAACCAATGAGATCAAGTCTTACATTTACAGTTTGTGTCTCGCAATAGCTAGAACTGATCTCTCCCAGATAAGAGCAAACTCGATATTGCAGAGTAGCTGCCGGGAAATCAACATCGTCGATCCAAAATGTTTTGTTGCTGTCAATAGTAGCAATTTTGGTTTCCCAAGGTAGTTCACCTAATTTTCGATCAATATAAAATCCATCTTCACCAAAGCTATTATCGACCCAATTCAATCGTATTTTATTTACATCCGGTTTGGTTAATTGTAAGTGAGAAGGTGCACCTAATGTGGTTTTAATAGAATTATTTAAACTATTTGATTCACTATCTCCAAAATAAGCGAAAAGTCTATATTCAATTGATTCAAAGGCATTTACTTTATCAATATAAGATTCTGTATTGCTCTCAATTTTTAGATAAGGAGAAATCCACTTTTCATTATTGATGCGTTTTTCCAGACAATATCCCTCTTCACCCACACAATTATCTTGCCAAGTAATTTTAACACTATCTTGAGCAGTTTGAGATAAAGTGAAATTAGTTGGAGCAGCTTCATCAGAAAAATATGCAATTGGATCGGAAAAAGCGTATTCAGTATTAATAGAGAGGTTTTTTGCTTTCACTTTGTATGCATATATCAAAGAATCAGTTGTTCTTATTTGATCAGATATTATGCGATTATCTATAACGGTATTAAAATTTTGATCCCAGTTATCTTCACCAACTTTTTTGGCAATAGTAAATTGGATTGAATCACCATAAGTTCCACCGCTAAATTGCCAACGTAGATTTATATGAGATACATCTAAGACATCGATGTGCAAATTTGACGGAATATTTGGAATCGTGGGAGCCGTGATTTCATCACAACTAAATATTAGTATGGTAAAGATAAATAAAATAAATTTAATTTTTTTCATAAGAGTACTCCATTTATTTATCTTTAAAATAATCTTTAACTTTGTTGAAATCTTGCTTTTGGGCATCTAGTTGTTCGGAAAGCTTTTTATGAATTTCTAATCTTTTTTTCACCGGAGTAATAATCTCAGCCTTTAAGATAACAATTAATTCATTTTCATTTTGCTTGATACTATTGTATCCAAAAATATATTTTAAACCGAAAACCCACCATGGCAGATCTTTTAGAAATGGAACTCCAATTCTTTCGGTTGTTGTATCTGTGTCATAAAGTCCACCAATCATTGCTTCTTCTCCATCAAAAAGTAAAAGCTCGGTAGTGGATTGACTCTTATTTATAATTGTGGAAATTTCACCCGGTGTGGCAGTACTTTTTTCAAAGGAGACGTTTAAGTAGATAAGATCATTTCTTTCATTTTCGATTACTTTTGGCTCAACTTGCAATATTATACCGGTTTCAAAAAAATCATCCGTAGTATTACCTTCTTCGTCGATTGTTTTAATAGAGAAGTTCTGACCTACTTGCATATAACCCTTTCTGCCGGAAAGTACTGAAATCATAGGGCGAGCAATAACAGTTCCTTTTTGATTTGACTCCATAAATTTTAGTAAAGTATTCACATCAACTGTAACTCCGCCGGCATTAAAGCTTTTTGAAGCAGAGAGGTCGGCTATATTACTCATCAGATTGTCGGTTGTTTTGAAGTTTATGTTGGCATTCACTTTTCCGCCTAAGAAAGTGCTCCAATCAATTCCCAATGCTCTTGCGAATGATTTATCTGCCTTAAAGAGTATTCCGCTAATTTTAATTAATTTAGAATCAGCGGTGATCTTCCTTTTTTCTTCATCTGAAAGTTCTATGACTTCGATTTTTTGATCTTCAATAATATATATTCCGGGTAACTCTTCTAGTTCTAATTGAAAAAGTTGCACTAAAAGCAGAAGAGCATCTTTCCAATATAATTGATTTATGGGAATAGAAATGGAACTATCAAGAGTACTCATGTTAACAATTTTTCTATTTTCATATTGTTCAGAAAATGTCTCAATTGTTCTCATCGCTTCAACAAAAGATGTGCTTCGGCTCAAAGTTATAAGCTCAGCTTTTGAGTGTTTGGGAACATACTCATTTTGAGAAAATAAAAAATTGGATGTTAGTAAAATAAAAAATATTATAAATTTTTGCTTCATATATTATTCCTTTTCTAAATATAATTTGTGAGTTGTTTCGAGACCAATTTTATTAAGTTTAAATTGAATAAATTGATTCTCAAGATCGATATAATCGAGGTATCCATAAGCAACTTTGTCGCCCACAGATAATACTTTAATAGTTCCATTCTCGTCAGTTAAGAAAACTTTTTCAGCAGAAAATCCAATTATTTTAATCTTTTCAATATCAAGGAAAAGTTCTTCATATTTTTTAGTAATTGGGCCGTGAATCCGAGAGATGAACGGATCGTGATTTAAGACTCGTTTTGATAAAAATCTCCAAGGAAATTCATTTTCAACAGTTCCAATGTCAGATTGATAAGCTTGAATTACTATATTGTATCTAGCAGTTTTATCTTCGGTTGATTCTTCAGAGATATCAACATCTGTGATGATATAGAGAAGATATTGTTTCTCCAGATTATAGATAAATTGATAAATTGAAGATATTTCAGCAATACCAGTGAGACTATATGTGTTAAATTTTGAGTTTTCGAGATCAGCTTTTTCAGAAATATTGAAATCAAAATTCATTTTAGCGGAAAATTTATCGCAGATATCAAGGAAATATTGGTATGAAAAAATCGGATCTTCTTTTTTTAGAATATATTTTCCGGTTTTGAGTTTCTTTTCTTGTATTTCTTCCAAAATGAATTCGATCTTAAATTGCTCTTCAATATTGGGATTTTGGCTACGTAATTTTTCTAATATCTTTAAATTTTCTTGATAGGCATTTTTCAAAACATTTACTTCTTTGACGGTTGAAATGCTCGTAAGATAAAATCCGGCAATTACCAGAAGACAAATTATGAGTAAGATTATCGAATTTCTGATGGTATATTTCATAATTTATATTTATCTTGAGCAAGTTTGTAACGAGCAACTTTCGAAAGGTGGTGACGAGGATATTTTTCGATCAATTCTTTATAAGTTTTTATCGCTTTCTCTTTTTGATTTGTTTTAGAGAAAACATTTCCAGCCATCATCATCGCATCCGTTATTTTATTTCCTCCCTGTTTAAAAATATACTTAAATTCAGCCAAGGCTTTTGCATAATTTCCGATCATATAATGACTTTCACCAAGGAAATAATGGGCATTATAGGAAAGTTCAAATTCGGGATGTTTTATGATGTAATCATTAAACTTCTCAATCGCTTCATCATAGTTACCTTTTAAGTATATAGTAAGAATCTCTTGGTATAATCCTGCTTTATCTTCGATGAAATCTTCTTTGGTAGCAGGTTTTGGAGGAATCGGAATTGATTCTAAAAAATATTTATCAGTTAGGCTTTTATCCGGATAATCAAATGATAAGCTGAAATTCCAAATAGTTTGATCAATGATCTTAGCTTTATTGATATTGATGATTTTACCATTTGGTAAAAGATTGGCAAAGCTAATAATACTTCTTTTATTAGTTGTCATGCCATCAATGTTTATCTCTTTATCTGTTGCATTTAATGAAGTTATCCAGCTTAAAGGATTTTCATGTAAAGCTTCGGAAAGTGTTTTTAAAATATATGTCCATTGATTGCGATTGCCAACTATGGAAGTGATTTTTTGCATATTGCTTTCTAGCACATTAAGCTCTTCTTTCAGCTTTTTTAATTTTGCTACCAAAGCTCTGTTGCTTGTGAGTTCGTTTTCCAGACGATAGTTTAATCTGGAATACTGTAATACTTCTTGTTTGATTTGCAAATTTCGAACAGTTCCGGAAAATGCAAAATAAAATATTGCTGCTAAGATCAAAAAACCATGCCAGCTAATTTTAAAATATTTCTGATTTTCAACGATTGTGGCAGGAAGTAGGTTAAAGTCTAAGAATTTTTTTTTCGGTTGTAAAGATTTCCAGGCAAGAGCAATTGGGATTGCATATTTGGCGATATCAATATTATTTGTATCGGGTTTTACATTTTCTGAACTTTGCAAATCTTCATCGGAACTGTTTTCTAAATCAATAAAGTCTTGATCATCCTTTTGAATAGATAAAACGGGGATATTGATTCTATCGATAACTCCATTTGAATCTATTGATTTTTGGAAAAATTCAATATCTTCATCTGAAACAAATTTTCCGGCGAAAAGAAGATTTTGAGTTATTTGAATATTTGAGTTATCTTGTTCGAGGATAATTTTTGAGTATATAATATTGCGAAGAGTTTCGGGATCTGCAGGTGGTACAATGATATTGAAAGTTTTGATAAAAACATTATTTTTAAAAACAATACCAACCTTATATTCAATTCCAAAATAAACAAGGGTCACATATTCATCTTCAGGAAAATCATAGCAATTTTTTACAATATCCATCAAGGCAATTTCATTGGTTTGAATTTGAGAATAGAAGAATTTTGTTTTTGATGAAATTGTATTAATATCTTGTAGAATGTTTAATAGCTCAAATGGACCACGATGAACAACTGCTAGTCCGGATTGGTCGGCATTTAAAATATATTCTAACTGATAATCTTTTGATTTTATCTCTGCTTTGGTGAGTAACTCTTTTTTTAGTTTGGAAAGTAATGGCCGTTTGAAGTATTCAGAATTAAATTGAAAATAGCTGATGCTCTCATCTTCACAGTTAGAAGAAATTTGACCGCTTGCTAAATTATATTTTTCTAAGAAATGTCTTAATAGATCACGACCGATGTTTTGTTCTTGATTATTTTCATCAAATTCAGGAGAATCTAAATTGCCAATATCGGACATATTCAATTCACCGTCAACATCCAAGTCAAAGTTTTCAGTTTCAATATTTTCGGTTAAATTATTTTCATAATATGGTGAGGGAAGAACGATTTCTTCGAGGTTTTTTATAATTATGGTATCATTCGAGAGCTCAAGCTCTGCTAATTGATACTTCAAACCATCCTGGAAGATGCCAAAAGCCTTTTTTTTGTTCTTTCCAAACTCTATTTTCATCGACACCTCAATTTATATAGATTTTTTTTCTTATTTAATTTAACATATACCAAATAGTTGAAATAACAATTCATTGTCAAGAAAATATTCATATTTGATAACTTCATGTAAAACAATATGTTAGCTGAAAATAAAAGAAAAGCTCAAAATTCGTGCTTGCGAAGCTAACTGTATTGTAGTAAAGGAGATAGCTATTTGCTTGTGTTGGTTTTGTTTTTGAGGTGAGAAAAAGATGGCAGTAAAAAAAAAGAAATTATCAATAAAAAAAACCAGCTTATTGGCAGTATAAGCTGGTTTTTAAATTAATAATTAATCCTGATCGGTAATGAGTTTTAGCATTACAATTCTTTGAATTGATTTTCTCCACCGGAAGAAATTACTGTTTACAAGATTTATGATAAATCTATTAAGCAATTTATCGCCTTTGTATGAGAAAAATTCCATAAGATCTTTACGATTAAAATGTCGAAGTTTAACGTCTGATTCTGCTTTAAGGGTTGAAATGTTTACGCCGGATAAAATGAAACTTTCTTCTCCCCAGAAATCCCACTTTTGCAAATAATCAATAATTGTTCCATTAAACCAAACAGAAACTTCTCCCTTTTCAATTAGTATTATTTCTCCTAATGCTTTATCATCAAGGGGTATTTTCTCTCCCGGGTCATATTTTCTGATTCTTCCTAAAGCAAGAAAATCGTGCTTGTTCTCTATTGCGAATCCATGCAATAATATTGGCTCACCTTTTTGGATATGGTTGCTTCCGGGGTCAAATGCTTTTTGCAAAGAACCTGTTATGTTTTCGGAGTGATTCAAAGCGTCTTTGATTACCTTAAAAAAAGTTTCACTGTTCAGTGGTTTTGATAAATATTCGAAAGCACCTGCCTGAACGGCTTTCACGGCTCCACTAACACTGGAATATCCTGTTAATATAATAATTACAGCAAGTGGTTGTTTTCGTTTTATCTCTTTCATCAATTCATAGCCACCTAATTCTGGCATAGCCATATCTATAAGAAACAGATCAAAAGCCTTAGTGCTCATTTTGCTTATGGCGTCAATTCCATCTAGTGCTTCAGTAACCTCGTAGCCTTCATCTTCCAAAAGATCCCGGCATAATTCTCTTATCATCACTTCATCATCAGCTATTAGGATTTGTTTTTTCATCGTTTATCCTTCTTTCTTTTTCGATTAATTCAAGTTCTTTTAGTTTATGTACACGGTCTAAAATATTATTTATATTTGTTAGTGCTTTGGTCATTTGATTAGCATATTTCATTAATTTTTCATCATTATACTGCCGACCGGCATTTAATATTCTACTAATTGATAAGGATATAATGGTTAGGGGATTGTTTATATCATGATCAAGTTTCGATAGGGAAGTTGCCACGGTAACAACTTCTTTATATTTTTTTTCTAAATCTTTATCAATAGCTGCAATTTTATTATTTTTTATCGTTTCAACTTTGTTTGAATTTTCCGTTTGTGTTCTATTCATTTTTATTAAACTAGCAATATGTTCTGTTATAAAACCAATTATGCTAAAAAAAGTGAAATATGAGATAAAGAAGATAGTTTGGGAGGCTATATTTTGAGATATCATAATCGTATCAATTGGTTTTATTAAATCATAATTATAAAGTAACATCAAAGCAAGTAATGAGATGCTACCAAGCATTGAGGTAATGATGCCACCAAAATTATCAAACACTAATGTGGCAGAAATAATGGCTAAGATGAAAATCCAAACAAAAGAACTTCCCATTCCACCTGTATAATGAATAATTATTGCATAAAAGAGAATCTCAAATATCAGTTGAGCAGATTTTAAAAATCTATTTTGAGATATGAGATGAAAATTAGTAATTACATTCAAGGCACTCATGACAATGAATGTAACAATAAATAATGCAAACGAGACTATTTGGTTAAGTGCACTTATTTGTAATAATCCAATACAAAATAAAATAAGAATAACAAATATTTTAATCTTTTGCCATGATTTGAGTAAACTTTGTACAGGGTCGATATTGCTAATATTCATAATTATTCTCCTATTGTCTCCAATAAATAACTTTATTTTCGATAAAGCCATTATCAAGGTATAATCCTTGTATTTCTTCTGCAGTTAATATTTTATCAAATAAATTTACTTCATCAATTGTACCGTCAATACAGTTGAATTGATCAATAAATGCACCCCACGGACGATTTGTTTGCTTTCCACCAATAGTAACTTCATTGGGAATATTATTGCCGACATGGTATTGTAATATTTTTGAGATAATTTTAGAACTAGATAAGTTCTCATCAACAATTTGAAGTTCAATTCTAGCGTTGTTACCTGATAAAGTGCCATCATACGTGACAAGAATAAAGTGCCAATCATAAATATCTATCTGATTTTCATTTCTTGTGATTGAAACGGATTCAATACTGGGTTGCCCAATCGTATTAAGAACAAAACTGTAGGTAACTTCAGAATACAATATCAATCCGAATAAAGTGATATCAATTAGGTTTGCTCTAACTGCCCAAACTATTGTTTTATTCTCGTTGTTTTTTTGCTCAGAGATTATAGTTCCCCAATCACGGAAGCTCTGATCTAATTTAGCCCAACTTGCTGCTGTAAATTTATCAGCATAAGAATTTACAACTTCTGGCGGAAGTGCAACATAGTCATCGTTCCCGTCGAAATTTAAACCATTACCCCAAACACCGGCTGTCCAGGCACTACTTGGATCACTGAAATTTTGTAATGTTCCGGTATACTCGCCATTTACAAATTCACTGGCATCACCACCACTAGATTCATCCAGATGCCAACCACCTACTTGATTTGTATGGGTTTCGATAGAAACACCAATTCTTGCTTCACTAGTATGGTATTTTCGGGTTCCGTTTACCAATGTGCTTACAATTGCTAATATTTCAATTGAATCATTCTCTGCATTATAATAAGCAAATTTTAGTGAATCTATTCTGCCATGGTCTAAAATAAAATTATTGTATGATAAGCTATAGTAATTTGGGTATTGAGTAATGCTACTCTGCATGGTTGGATCTGTTTGTAATTGTTTTATTGCAAATTTTAAGGCATAGGAACCGGTATTTCTTAAGATTATTTCATCTAGATTTCTCGATACCATTTCGGGTAACGAAGTAGTTCGTTGCAAAAGTGTAATTGCTATGCCTGCAAAAATAAGGGTTATCAGGATAACTGTTAATAGTAATGATCTTCCCATTTTTTACCTCCTATCGATATTGCTGATAATTATAAATATAAATTTGTGAAATATTTCCAAAAAGTTATGCGATGTTTAATATCTATTGCTTGTAAATCTCTACGATATGTATTATAAAATAATTCCATTTCAACTCGGATTGAACGAATGTCATTCCTATTTATTTGAGTATTTAATTCTGCTATAGGAATTTCAACATCATTGCTATTATAATAAGTAATATTCATTCCGGACAAAGATCCATCATTGGAATTTGATGAATAAAAAGGTCCATAATCAGCAACATTATCTACCTCCACAATAATTGGATAACCCTTAAGGGTGTTATCGAAATCTTCTCTAATGAATTCAATTGTGCGCAAGGTCCCATTAAGCTCTCCGGTAAAAGCTATTTTGGTGGCGGTGGCTTCGGTAATTACACTTGATCCCGGACTTAATCCGGTGCCAACAGCAGAAAGATAATGATAATCCAACAAGGCAGAAACTTTTTCGGTGATATTTACAAGTGTTATTGCTAAATGGGTATTATGGCTCATGGCTTGGATGCTATGCATAGATGTTAAAACTGTAAGCATGAACATTGCCCCAATTATTGTTGCACCTAAAGTATCTAATAAGGCATTCATTTTATAGCTCCATATCCGCAATAATTTTCTGAATTGGATTAGCTGTTGTTCCTACCCAAATCGTATCATTATAGCTATTAAGTGTCCACATGCTAAATTCTAGCAGAAGGAAATCTGTAGTAGCAACAGGGGTATTGCCAACTTGGTCACAATAAACTACTCTCTCACAGTTAAGGTGATATGTTAGTTCGTTCACAGCGGTGTTTTCAGAAAATCCATTATAAGTTGAGATAATATCAGAAAATGTCGTCAAATTTCCCAGAAGTTCTGCTTCCATTTTTTGAAAATATCTACTAGCTAACTTTTGTCCTTGAAGCATTGTTTTGGTTCTATCAATAATTCGTGTTTGAACACTTATATTGTTGTACATTGTTAGTAGGATCGTTGAAAAAAGTATAATTGCCAACAGTACTAATAGCATTTGCCCGGTACCCATTTCTTAATCCTCCGACGTTGCATAAGTAATTTCTTCAATTGTGGTTATTCCGCTTCTTATTCTATCAATTCCCGAATCCAATAATGAAAGCATTCCTTGACTTTTGGCAACTGCTCTAATGCCGTCTTCATCAATTTCCTTGCCTGAATCGGCAATTTTTTTCCTAATTTCGTGACTAAAATATAATGCTTCACATATATTTGCTCGACCCTTATAGCCATTATTGCATTTTTTACAACCACTTCCGGCTTGATAAATATTTCCGGACTCAAGATCTTGCATTGTAAGACCAAGCTCTAGAGCTGTCGGATATCTCTCTTTACTTAAGGGTTCTTTGCAGTGTGGGCAAAGTTTTCTGATGAGTCGTTGTGCCACAATAATATTAATTGTGTACGCTAATAAGAAAGGTTCGACTCCCATTTTGTATAAACGCGAAATGGCACTTGGGGCATCATTTGTGTGTAGTGTTGAAAATGTGAGGTGACCGGTATTCGCAAGCTTTACAGCTGTTTCGGCAGTTATTTTATCACGAATCTCACCAACCATAACAATATCCGGGTCATGACGTAATATTGCTCTAATAGCATTTTCGAAACTTAATTTATTGCTAATCTTAAGTTGTCGAGCTCCACGAATTGAATACTCAACAGGATCTTCGACAGTTAAAATGTTTTTTGATGGATCTATTACATTGTACAGGGCAGCCATGAGAGTAGTACTTTTACCACTTCCGGTGGGGCCTGTAACCATTATAATTCCTTTTGATTTATTGATTGATTTGAGGAAATCTTTTTCGGCTTGCTCCTGGAATCCCAATTTTTTTAAATCGGTAATTACATTTCTATCATCAATTGTTCTGATTACGATACTTTCAAAATTTCTTTGGTATTCGGATGAGGTAATTGGCACAATTGAAATACGAAATCTGATAAGATGGTTATCAATTGATCTTTGTGCAAAACCATCTTGAGCTGTTGCGCGTTCAAATCTATCAACGCCTTCTGCTCTGTCTTTTACCACAGAAGCAATTGCTTCCGGAGAGGTGTTTTCCTGTCTATGCCATCTGCTTAATTTTCCATCAATTCTAAAATAGAAATCAACATTAGATGCTTGATAAGGAATTATATGGATATCGCTGGCACCCTTACGAACAGCTTCAATTAAGCAAGCTTCAAAGAGATTCACCAATAAACTTTTATTAATCTCTTCATCTAAGGCGTATTCATCGATATTTTTGTCATCAGTATCATGCTCATTAATTTGCTCTTCAGATTCTTCGAACAGCTCTAAAAACTCATTTTTTTGGGGAGCTATAATTTCGATAAGTTCATCAATTGTCTTTAATTTGCAATAAACAACTTCGAATTTTTTATAATCTGTTTTGTAAGGGATTGCTTCCAATACCTTTGAAGTAGGATCTGCTGCTAAGACAATTAGTGTGTTTCGATGTCCGATAGCAATTTTATATGGGATGATTTTTTTGTATAATAGCTCTTTTTTGTAATCATCAGGAAAAGTATTTAGTAACTCTTTAAATTTCTTAATATCTTCTTCGTTGAATTGTTGAGGATTAATTTCTAAGGAGCGGAATGCATACATTGTCGCAAGCAAGCCATACACTTCATGATGATCAATGTTGAAATCGTGTACTAAAATTTCTCCTAAAGCTCTTTTTTTAGGACCCGATTCCTCTA
>DAOWES010000308.1 GCA_030638385.1 Candidatus Cloacimonadota bacterium
ATCGTCATCAAAATCATCTTCATCTTCGCGCATCCAATCCGGGCAAAACGCTACATTTTCTGTGAAGTCATAGCCATCCACATTTTCCAGACCATATCTCTCTAATATATCTTCGTCAAAGATAGAGTATTTTACTAAATCATCTTCTACAATATACACCAATACTGGCTTGGTGTATTTTCTTAAATTAAAGCTATTATCACTAAGTTCAAAAAACTCTAAAATTCTTTTTTTATCCTTTTCTGCTATATACATTTTTCCTCTCCCGTAACCATATCTTATTTTATTGACTCATGATGTAACATCATTTTACTCGTTCACAAAATAAAGCACAGAGAGAAATGTCAAATAAAATGAGAATAAAAATAATAATTTTTCTAATACTGATTTTGGGAATTGATCTTTGGGCATTTCAGCCAAATCAAACAGATTTTGTATCTCATTATCAATACAATTTATATAGATCTTGGTTGGCAAAAAGCAAAGTAGATTTAGATGTTTCGGCTACCTTCTCAAATGAAAAAATAGTTAAAATATTTTCTTCTGAGGGAAAGAACATTGTGGTGGAATATCCTTGGAAAAATCACTTAATTACCGGGCAAAGAGAACGCTTGGAAATTAGCTTTTCCATCAGCACAGATTTTGATATAAAACCCTATTTGCATTATGCTGAGAGTTTGGTTTATCGTTTAAATTGTGCAGATAGAAAATTTGCCCAAGATTTACTGGAAGATGATGTTACCTTAGAATACAAAGGGAAATTCGATGTAGAAGCACTTGCCCTGTTTTGGAAAGAATATGGGAAACAGCGGATATTTGTGCAGTCAATTGAAGTAATTGATACTGAGAAATTTGGTTTTTCTCTGCCCTTTGCGGATGCTGAGTTAAAGCTTTGGTTTGCTACAGATATTGATATCAGCGGGATCTTTGAAAATCTGGAGAGAAGGGAAGAGACGGTAGAAGCAGCTATCGAAGATGATCAAACAAAAAATGAAGAGAATAATGAAAATAAGATAAAACAAGTAGAAACTGAATTGGCAATAACGAAACCAAAAATTAAACAATTTGATGATTTTGAACCACAAAAAAATCCTCTATTAAAAACAAAAAAAAGTAGCTCGGATATCGATCAATTAGCATTGGTACAATTGCCATTGGCGCAATTACCATTGGTAGAGTTTATTCGAGAAGCTCATGATGTGAGGCAATCGAAAGAGCTGCTAAACAACAAAATCACCAATATAGGCTCTTTCCTCAAACAGCAATATCCGGGAAAAGAGATTTCGCAAATAGATGATGTTTTCTATATCAAAAAAGGGATGTTCCAAAATAAATTTGGTGGTGATATCATTGTGAGTTCTCGTTATGAAGAAGATTGTGTTTATATCGAGCCTTTGGTAGATTATCAGATTAGAAAAGACACGCTCTATCTTCCCAATAATGAAAGCATTCAGATTTTGGCACTGAAGAATGAAGATGTAACTAAGGTTGTGGCTGCTCTTCCGCACCTGATTTATGCTCATCGTGCTTTGGATAGTAAGTTAATCAATTTTTTGTTAATTCATGATAACGTACCAACGACTTTGATTGTGCACTCTGATAAGCGGGAATTGTATAATGTTTATTCATACGCAAACTTACTGTTGATGCTTTCAAGATATTGGAAAACTCAGGATCTATATTTTTCGATTTCGGAAATTAAAATGGTAAATGGTCAGGTCGAATTGGTCGGCTATTTGGTGGCAGATGGGAAAGAGGATGATAAATATGATATGGCGGAAGTCTGGTTTAGGCTAAACGATGATTATCAGATTGATTTGATTATGATGATGTTGCATCCGCAACTGAATAAATAGAATATATGGAGAGAATGATGAAGATATTCGAGACACACGCGCATCTGGATTTTTCCAACTTTGACAAAGATAGAGATGCCTTATTGCAAGATTGTTTTGCTAAGGGAATTGAGTATATTGTGAATGTGGGGGTAGATGAAAAAACGATAATTGCCAGTATTAAGATGGCAGAAAAATATCCTCAAGTATATGCCACTGTCGGTTATCATCCACATGATGCTGAAGCGTTTGATGCAGAGATTGTTCGGAAATATGCCAAGCATGAAAAATGCGTAGCAATTGGTGAAATTGGTTTGGATTATTATCGCAATTTATCGCCAAAGAAAGTACAGAAGCAAGTTTTTGAAGAGCAGATTAAAATTGCGATGGAGATGGATTTGCCGATTGTGGTTCATGATCGCGATGCTCATGAAGATACTTTGGAGATTCTGGAGAAGTATATGCCTCCCAAGGTTGTTTTTCATTGCTTTGCCGGAGATGAACTTTTTGCCCAAAAAGTGCTGAATAATGGTTGGAAAATTTCTTTTACCGGCACAATTACCTATAAAAACAGTTTGCTTGGCAATGTGGTGCGAATGGTGCCGAACGATGCCTTTCTTATTGAGACAGATTCACCTTACCTTACTCCGGTTCCCTTTCGTGGAAAGCGAAATGATCCAACCAAATTACGCTATGTAATCGAAAAAATTGCAGATCTGAAAAGAATCCCACCCAAAAAAGTAGCGGAATATGCCTACCAAAATAGTGTTAGATTCTTCTTGGGAGAATAAATTATTATAGTTATCTTAAATTAAAAAATCGCTAAAAATATTTCCATAAAAAACTTGCCAGATATTACGTTGATACATCTTTGGGGAAAATAAAATTATGGGAGGAAATTATGGCTGTAAAAATCGATAAAGATTCTTGCGTTGGTTGCACTGCATGTATTGATACATGTCCGGTAGAAGCTCTCTCAATGAATGATGACAAAGCTATTGTTAATGAAGATACTTGCATTGACTGTGGCGCTTGTATAGATTCATGTCCTGTTGGAGCTATTACTCTGTAAGCACAGAAAGATTTAAAAATAAAAGACTGTTTAAGATTACTTGAACGGTCTTTTTGTTTTTTAAATTCAATTAAACCTCTCACCTCAATTCTTTTTAAAATA
>DAOWES010000030.1 GCA_030638385.1 Candidatus Cloacimonadota bacterium
AATCATTTTTTTTATAAATATCGGGATGCATTTCATATCTGGCACGCAAATCTTCGCTTTGTTCCGAGAGCCCAACTGCCATTGGTTGAAACAAATAACTCGCCTTTTTAGCATCATCCCACATCGGCACAGATCCATCTGAAAGCTCAATATCGTTCAACCAAGTTGTAAGTTTCTTAATCTTTTGAACTTTGTGGATATTGATTCCGGTTGAGTTGTAATAATAGAGAGCGAATTGAAAAATTCTGGAGGCAACAAACTGCCCATAAAAGGCACCTTCTTTATATGAGCCATCTGCCAATATACAAGACAATCCCTTGCCAAATTCATCTAAGCCTGCTTCTAACCATAAAGCAGCTCTTTCATCATCGATAACCAAAGCCACGGTAAGTACACCGAGAGCAATATCGATGATATGATTGTTTTTGGGAATTCCCAAGCCGGTGGCAAGATCAAGTTTATCGAATGAACTTGGAAAGCGTGAAAAATTTTGATATATTTGTTCTGTTTGAGCTGCCAAAGCAGATTCGATTTGTTTTTTTTCGAGGTCGGAAAAATAATCGTATAAGAGATCATAAGCGACAGCATAATTTCTTAGTGCTTCACTTGCCTGCATCCAATCTCCCCAACCAACACTCGCTTCTCCACCTTCCGGAGTTCGGGCAGGATATGTTTGAGCAATGTTGAGCAAAGCCAGTTTGGCTTTTTCGAGATAACCTTCTCGTTTGATAAGAAAATATGAAAAGCTGTTTAATTTGGCAATTACGCTTCGTTTCGTTTCATTAATTGAAAGCAAGCTTGGATCTGTTAAATTACTATTGGCAGCTAAAATTATTTTATCAGCCCAATCTTTATATGGTTGGTTATATTTATGAAATTTATAATTTTGGGGAGCGCCGGAAAACAAAAGACGTGGATGTGCTTTGTTGATTCCATTCTTGGGTCTTGGAATATAAGACTTTTCGAGTACCAGCATTTCGGTAATAGGAACTTCTTTGTAATTCGCCTCTAATATTCCCTTCCAAAAACTATTTGATAGATCTTCCCAAAACGAAACTTCAGCAATAGCCATGTTTACAAGCAAAATCAGCAATAATATAACTAGCCAAAATCTTGCTTTCATCGTTATCTCTAACTAAAATCTATTTGACGCCAAGCTTCGTAAAGCACGATTCCCACACTATTTGCCAAATTAATTGATCTAATTTGATCACTCATTGGAATAGTAATATTCTTTGATTTATGTTTTTCTAAAATCTCTTCCGGAATTCCTCGAGATTCAGGACCGAAGACAAAGATATCACCTCTTTGGTATTTTTTTTGAGAGTAAACTTGATCTGTTTTTGTAGTACAATAGTAAATATTATTTTCGGGATATTTTTCCAAAAAATCATCCATTGAATCGTGCAAATGCAGAGATAATTTATCCCAATAATCTAATCCTGCTCTTTTCACAAGTTTATCTGTAATGAAAAAACGCATTGGTTTAATAATATGTAATTCAGCATTGGATCCCACACACAACCTTCCTATATTTCCTGTATTGGCAGGCATTTCCGGTTGGTATAAAACAATCCTGAAACTTGGATTTTCTATTGAGTTAATTTTAGCCATCTTTTTCCCCATTTTGTTAAATTTTCAGCAATAGCTTCATCTTTAAGATTTTTAGTAAGATCAATCTCATATTCTGCGATTGGCAAATTATGATTTATATTTTTATTTATCGGAATCATCCATCTTTGCGATACAATCGTTTGTTGAAATTCATCTGAGAGCAGATAATTAAGAAGATTCGTAGCTTCCTTTTTATTTTCTGAACTTTCTAAAACCCCACCAAACTCACTATAAATAAAAGTTCCTTCTGCCGGAATAAAAGTGTTATATTTATCTGTATTTTCTACCTGCAAAAAATATTCTAAATATGATGCCGGACAAATAACCAGAGGCGCTTCATCTGCTAAAAACATATCGATAGCTTTATCCCAGCTTGTTGTAATAGCATAAATATTTGCTTTCATACTGCGCCAAAAATGGCCATAACCATTCGTACCGAAAGCTGCAATACTCCATCCCAAAAAAGAATTTCCCTCAGCCGAAGTAAGAGGATTGGAAACGATTAATTTATTCTTCCAAATTCCGTCCTGCATTTCACCAAATGTTTCGGGAACATTGGGAAATTCTTCCACTTCATACAAAAAGGCCAATGGTGAATAAAACAAAGGGATGAGTTTATCTTCTTTTGCTTTGATAATATTATTTGAACTAGCAGTATTTTTTAATCTTAGCGGAGTAAATATGCTATCGGCAATTACTTTGGCAGCCAACATATTATCTATTCCCAGCACTACATCAACTTTGGTTGAATCTTTTTCCTGCATAATTTTATCTATCATCTTATGCGTATTATCAAAAATTGTGAGATTAATCGTACATTCAAAAACATTCTCAAAAGCTACAAGATTTGTTTTCCAATAATCCGGGCAAAATTTATTTTCATAAGCATAAACATTTATGATAGTATTTTGCTTTGGTTCTGAATTTCTCTCTTTACAACCAAAGAAAGTAATTAAACTAAGAAGTATGATAATTTTTATTCGCATTATAAATTTCCGAAAAGCAAGGCAGCCACAATAAAATCTGAAATTAAGATTAGAATTGAGGAGTAAACTACTGTTATGGTAGCTGCTCGTCCCACACCTTCGGCGCCATTTTTAGTTTTACTTCCGGCAAAACAGCCAATAGTTGATATGATAATTCCAAATATGAAAGCTTTAATAACACCAGCCCATAGATCTGAAGGTTGAAAGAAATTTCTCATATTTGAAAAGAATGTATAACCATTTATGCCATATTTAAAAATGGAGAGCGCAAAGGCAGAAAATATCCCTACAACAACTGCAAAAATTTCCAAAAGTGGAACCATTAATGAAGTAGCTAAAATTCTGGGAAGATAGACATATCCCACCGAATCAATAGCCATTGCTTCCAGCGCATCCAATTCTTCGCTAACTCGCATCGTGCCAATTTCTGCAGCCAAAGAAGCACCAATTTTCCCGGTAAGCACCAACCCCGTAAGCACAGGGGCAAGTTCTATCATTGTAGCTTTTCCCACCAAAACACCAATCAGGCTTTCCGGAATGTAGCCACTGGTTTGATAACTAGCTTGCATGGAAGTTACCAAACCGGTGAACGCAGAGGTAATTGCGATGAGAAACAAAGAGTCGTAACCAACTCTTTTCATCTGCTTGAGGATTTCTCTAAATCGTTTTATTATTTTTGGAAAGTGGCCAATTACCATCACATTAAAGATGGTATATTCACCAATTAGCGCAAAAAAATTATTCATAACTAATATCGCGAAAAGCTGTACATTCTTTTTGGAAGAACATCTCAACTTTTCCAATGGCTCCATGACGGTTCTTACTGATAATAATTTCTGCCACTCCCGGTTTTTCGGTATCTTCATAATAAACTTCATCACGATAGATAAAGATAACCAAATCGGCATCCTGCTCAATGGCACCGGATTCACGAAGGTCAGATAACTTAGGTCGTTTATCATCTCGAGATTCCACACCACGATTCAACTGCGAAAGAGCCACGATTGGAACTTCCAATTCTTTTGCCAAAAGTTTAAGCGAACGAGATATCTCAGAAATTTCCTGCTGTCTGTTTTCGCCTTTGCCCCTTCCATTCATCAATTGCAAATAGTCAATTACCAGCAGATCAAGTCCTTTTATTTCAGCTTTCAATCTTCGCGATTTGGCACGAATATCCAAAATATTATTCGAGCCCGTATCATCAATATAGATACATTTTTCCGAGAGCACTTCAGCTGCTCCGGCAATTCGCATAATCTTTTTTTCATCCATACCAAAACCTTTCAGTATGTTTTCCATATTAACTTCAGAAGCGGAACTAAGCATTCTCATCAACAACTCATCAGCTTCCATCTCCATCGTGAATATTCCAACTTTCATATCGGAACGTATAGCCGCATTAGCGGCCAGGTTTAGTGCAAAAGATGTTTTTCCCATCGCAGGTCGAGCAGCCAAAATTATCAATTGGCCTGGTCTAAAACCACCGACAAATCGATCAAGATCAATGAAGCCGGTTGGAACTCCTAAAACATTTTTCTTGGAAGATGCTGTCTCTTCAATATTTCTAATTGTTCGCGGAATAAGTTTATCTACACCCACAAAACTTTTCTTATTTGGTGTTTCAGCAATTTTAAATATCGCTTGTTCTGCCTGATCGATAATATCAGCTATTGGTTGCTCATCTTTATAGCATTGCTCAATAATTTTATTGGAAGCGGTAATCAATTGGCGCAAAAATGATTTTTCCAAAACAATCTTGATATGATGATCAATATTGGCACCACTAAGCACAACATCAGAAAGATCGTTTATGAAATTGATCCCTCCAACTTGTTCCAGTACAGCATTTTGCTTTAGCCTATCAATAATTGTAATAATATCGATTTCAATATTATCTTCAAACAATTGCACCATCGTATTAAAAATAGATTTATGGGCGCTACGGTAAAAATTTATCTCTTCTAATTTTTCTATTGCTTGCGGAACAACTTGATTATCTACCATCATTGCAGATAAAACAGCAGCTTCGGCATTTATATCATTCGGTAATTGTTTTTCAATCCTTTGAGCCATCAGTTTTCCTTATTTAATAATTTCTCGTAATCTTTTTGTAATTTTTGTAAATCTGTCCAAGCATATCTCTTCCAACTTACATTCCGTAAAAGGGCTGCCGGATGATAACTCACGTATGTTTTTATTCCTTGGAACAGATAAGTTTTTTCTCTGTAAGCAGTCAGCGACAATCCAAGTTTCAATATACTTTCGGCCGCTACTTTGCCCAGAATAAGTAATATTTTCGGTTTGATAATAGCAATTTGCTCGAGTAGATAATTTTGGCAGGCCAATATCTCTTCGGGATGCGGATCTCGATTTCCCGGTGGACAACATTTTACAACATTGGTGATATAAATATCTTCTCTTTCAATGTTAATGGCATTTAAATTTCTCCTACAGATTTAGGTTGTTGCATTGGTTTTTCTGTAGGATTTTTGCGGTCTTGTTTTTAACCACCTACTCAATGCATTCGGCGGGGTGGCCGTGCATCAATGGGTAGTGAGTTGGTCGGCCTTTCGGCCCTCACACTGGTAGATCGATATAATACGACGTTGTTACAATCTCCTGTTTTCTGCAGGTGGTTCGACCTTCTCGGTCCCTGCCAGAAAACCTTTATATTCTTACGT
>DAOWES010000053.1 GCA_030638385.1 Candidatus Cloacimonadota bacterium
AGACGAAGGATATTGCAAAATAACAAGTTAAAGAACACTTGGTGTCAACATACGATGACAAAGGATTTCATTTTATCAATCGAAAAGTGACATTTCATGAGAGCAGCGTGAGAGAACGCCTCAAGTAGACGAGCTGGGGAAAGAGGAACAATAGAATAAAACGAACTTATATCTACACACCCCTCTATTAGAGGGGATTAATCAAAAAGTAGAGAACAGACATAGCTATTCTCTACTTATAAAATGCAAATATTTAAAATCTAGATTTCAAAATCTTGGATATTTAGCTCCGAAAGCATGAGATCAATATTTTCTTGAAGACTATCATTTACCGGAATTCCGTTGGTGCGAATATCCTTTTCAGTGTAATATTCCTTTTCGCCGGCAACCCAAATTCTATCTTTATCAGGACGTTTGGGAGATTCTTGCAATCTTGTAAGAATATCTCCGCTAATTCGCTTAAAATCATCAAGATCGGTAAATTTACTTATATCCATAGCTATGAAAAGGTGACCTAATTTATAAGGAACTCGTTCTCCTTTTTCATTCCAACCATGCAACTGTTCCATAAAACTTCCTGCTTGCAAAGCTGCCGACAAAATTTCCACCATCACAGCCAAACCAAAACCTTTGTGCCCACCTGTGTGTTCTTCCATTCCGCCCAAACCAATCATAGAAGCATTTCCGGCTACCAAGTCTTTGAGTAGTTGATGTGTTTCCGTGTAGGAATTTCCTTCGCTATCTATTGCCCATCCTTCCGGGGTTGGCTTATCTGCTCTACCATAAACTTCCACTTTCCCACGTTGCGATATTGAAGTAGCAGCATCATAAATAAATGGATATTTTTTATTGGTGGGTGCGCCAAAACAAATTGGATTAGTTCCCAACATTGGTGCTACCCCAAATAATGGAGCGATGCTGGGACGGGCATTGGTTACATTGATGCCCACCATATTTTGATCACATGCCATCTTGGCATAATAACCACAAATTCCATAGTGAGTTGAGTTTCGCACAGCGACACAGCCAATTCCAAATTCTTTTGCCCGATCAATTGCACTTTGCATTGCTCGCTGGGAAATTACATGTCCCATACCGTGATTGCCATCCCAAACGGCAATTGCTTTAAAATCATTAATTACATCGATTTTTGTATCTACAAATTGAACTCCCGCCTTAATGCGGTCATAATACATCTTTAGTCTGCCAACTCCATGAGATTCGATACCTCTAAGATCAGATTCGATGAGCACATCGGCACAAATTTTTGCTTCATCTTTCGGCACACCTAATTTTGTAAATACTTCCATCATAAGTCGGTAAATTTTTTCTACCGAAACTCTTTTCACTTCAGCCATAAAAAACTCCTTCATATTTTTATAATTGCCATCTAAATCTCTAAAATAGAAATTTTATAACTCATATGCAGAAACCATTAGCAAATTGCAGATTATTTTATTTACTATCTCAGTCAACTATTAGTGAAATTTTAGATTTTGGGAAAAGGGGAGAAGTGAGAATAATGCGAGAGAAGCAAGGAAAAGTAAAAAGTCTTTGTCCACGAATTAACACGAATGATCACGAAAAATAAAGCCCAAAGATATTAAAGGAAAAAATGTCGCTACGTTGTAGCTGGGATTTTGCGTTATTTCTACGCCAAAAGCTTTCGCATTTGGCTAATTATAGTACGCACCTATGGCGCTAATGGGAAAAGAAGGTAAAGGTGAAAAGGGAAAAGGCAAAAGAAGGGAAAAAGTGAAAAGAGAGAAGGGGAAAGTGAAAATCTAAAAACCTAAAATAACAAAAAAGAGCCCAAACTAAAATTCCTTTTATTTTCTCTTCCATCAATATTCAAATAATTTTTCTCGCCAATGGTAATTTTTAAAATAATTTTCTTTCAAGGTTACATTTTCCGGTAGTTCCAAATTAAAATCTTTGTTAATTATCTCAAAAGCAATCGTACGAGCTTGACGAAGAAGCTCTTGGTCTCGCACCAAATTTGCGTGCTTGAACCCTGGCATACCGGATTGCGCTGTACCAAAAAAATCTCCGGGACCCCGAATTTCCAAATCTTTTTCGGCTATTGCAAAGCCATCATTTGTTTGTACCATTATAGCCAGACGTTCCCTTCCTTCTGCACTAATTGGTTGATGTGCGATAAGATAGCAATAAGATTTTTCGCTGCCTCTGCCAACTCTTCCGCGTAATTGATGTAATTGGCTTAAACCAAAACGCTCGGCATGTTCAATTATCATTACGGTTGCATTTGCCACATCAATTCCTACTTCGATTACAGTGGTAGAAACCAAAATATCAATTTCGCCGTTTTTAAATTTATTCATTATCTCATCTTTTTCTGCTGTTTTCATCTTTCCGTGTAAAATGGCAGATCTGTATTTAGGGAAAATATTATTAGAAATATTTTCATATAACGTTTCAGCAGCCAGAAGATCTATTTTCTCCGATTCCTCGATAAGGGGACATACGATATATATTTGCCTGCCTGCAATAACCTGATGCCGAATCTCTGCATAAACTTCAGGGCGTTTATTGTCACTTCTCCAAACAGTTTTAATAGGTTTTCTTCCCGGCGGCAATTCATCCAATACACTCACATCCAAATCCCCATAAACAGTCATGGCCAAAGAACGCGGAATGGGAGTGGCAGAAAGATAAAGAAGATCGGGGTGATGATTTGCGGCTAAAATCGAACGTTGTTCCACGCCAAAACGATGCTGCTCATCTATTGCCACCAACCCTATTTTTTTAAAGTTAACATCTTTTTGAATAAGCGCATGTGTTCCAATGATAATATCTATTTCGCCTTCAGCAATTTGCTCTTTCAATAATTTTTTGCCTTTATAATTTCCACCTTTCAGCAGGCCAATTTTAAGCTCGGGTTGATTTTTCAACATATTTTTTATACTAATATAATGTTGTTCAGCCAGAAGTTCGGTTGGCGCCATTAATATTGCTTGATGGCCATTTTCCACAGCCAAAAGTAGTGCAAAAAGTGTTACAATAGTTTTTCCGGAACCAACGTCTCCTTGCAAAAGTCTGTTCATTTGAGAATTGTTTGTCATATCTTCCACAATTTCACGAATAACTTTTTTCTGAGCATTTGTCATAGAAAAGGGAAGTGATTTGTGCAGTTTGGTAGTGTAAGTTTTGTGCAAAGTGAAAAGGATGCCATTTTGTTTTTTATGGTGATTCGTTTTTGTGCGAGCGAGCATCAGTTGTGTGTAGAAAAGTTCTTCAAACGCAAAACGCATTTTATGTTTTGGCACTTCTTGGGGATTGGCAGAAAAATGTATTTTTTGAAGAGAGATATTGCGAGGTTCAAATTGATATTGTTGTAAGATATATTCAGGCAATGTTTCTTTGATATATTGATGATATTTTTCAAAAGCATTATAAATTATTTTCCGCATCAGATTCATATTTATTTTATCGGTGAGCGAATAGAGAGGTAAAACTGAACGAGAATGCCAAAAATCGTTTGTTTCTGTGCTATCTTCCAACACTTCAATTTCGGGATGGATCAATTGAAATTGACCATGAAATTCATTAACAATCCCGCTTACCCAAACTTTTTTGCCCTCTTCCAATTTCTTAGTAAGCCAATCTGCATAACGAAACCAAGTACATAACAGAAAATCATTTCCATCGGAAATTAGAACATTAAACTGAGAATTTCTTCTGCCAAGAGCTCTGTTCTCAATAGATGTGATTGTGCCAATAATTGCACAATTTTCGCCCACAATCAGATCAGAAATATTTACTTCTGCTTGGCGATTGATATAATCTCGCGGAAAATGCTCAAGCAAATCGCTAATGTAATTAATTCCTAATTTGCTTAATAATTTTGCTCGAAAATCTCCCACCCCTTTTAGATATTGAATTTCATAATCTAATGGATTCATAACCTTTTATTCCTCTTCTTGTGTAAAACGAGATAGCCATGAAATATACAAACCAAATCTTGTGTTATTAAATTTTAGATAACACTAAAGAAACTCCTATCAAGATTATTATGAGTGAACCTGATACAGCTAAAATCTTTTGCATAATTTCGGCACGTTTGGAATTTTTATGTGTCAATTTGCCAACTAATCCACGTGATTTGATCATGATAATTCCAATAAATGAGATTGTTACAGCCATTCCCAAAGAGAGTGCTATAACAGTAACAATTCCTAGCCAAAGCATTTGCAAATATATGCTGAAAAGTATGATGGTTAATGAAACCGGGCAAGGAACCATTCCCGAGAAAATACCTAAAACAATTTCATTTTTATTAGATAAAATTTGGTGAACATGACCTTTTTTTAATAAGTTGATGAACAAGTAAGTTATTCCCAAAAGTGCGATCAAACCACCGCTGATGATGCCAATATAATTTTGGATATCATATTTGTACATTCCGAAAGATTTGAGAAACATTCCAAAGAGAATTCCCAATATGGCCGCCGAGCCACTATGGGTAATTGAGATAATCGAACCAATTTTGATGCTACTAAGAATGGAAGCATCATTCTGAAGAAAATAAGCGCCTACCAGCATTTTCCCATGTCCGGGACCAATTGCGTGAACTACACCGTAGAGAAATCCAATGGCCAATAATATTAAGAAGATTTTTAGATTAAACTCTTCTTTCATGATTTTCAGATTCTTTGTTAAAGTTGTATTCAAATCTTTTTGTATCTGCACAGTTTTCAACCAAACTTGGCTTTTCGTTCCTGCTTCTGTTTGCTTTCCTTTACCACTCGTAAAAGGATTCTGAGCAAAAAGCGATATTGCAATTGTGATGATCATAATAATTAACAATATTTTCTTCAAATTTAATTCTCCTCTATCAATATCTGTTTATTATTTCCAAAATGAGATTTGAAATGATACCTGATCCAGCATTGAAATTTCCGCTTTCAATTTGCTGTTATTAATGATTTTTACACCATCTTTTTGGGGAGTAACAGCACAAAAATAAGATTCATCATCAAAGAGGAATTTCAGATATTTTGGCTTATTTTCTGCTTTCACCTTCCATGGAATGAAAAAACTGTAAATAACTCTTCCGTTTTCTATTCGAGGTGAAAAATTCTTTATTTTTGTAACTTTAAACCTTTCATTCTCTTCTAAAAAGAAAGAAAAATATCCGGATTCTTTTAAATATGAGAAAGCATGTTTCTCAATATTTTCTCTTTCCTGATTATCAATAATTTGATCATGGTTTGTGTTTTCTGACAATATTTGCCAACTAAACATTTCATCAAATGTCCACTCAGTTTTCACTCCCACCAATCCGAATTCATCAAAGATCAAATCGGCAGTATAATCGATGAACAAATGTGGATGTGCCCACATAGCCAGAGGTAAGAGGAAAAAAAGGATAAAACAAATTTTCGTCTTATTAATTATTTTCATTTTTATTTTCATGGTGTTGAATTTTTCATTTACTCATTTCAGTGCAACATTTTTTTATTCATAGAAAAGCAGGATTCTCCGAATATTGTTTCAGAACGCTTCACCACCCACCCTTCACTATTTACGTGAAGGGTGACGAGTGACGAGGTTTTAGGACACCACCCACTAGTTACTAGTTACTGCCTCTCACTTCTTCTCTCTCTTACTTTTCCGAAAAAGAATTTGACTCTAAAGACATTAATTTCCCTTTTTTATCCTGGGGTTGATAAAAGATGAATCTAAAGAAGCAATAGTATACTTTTAGCGCCGGGGCATAATTTATTTCCTTCAAGCTTTAGTAAAGCCGACTCGTAGCAAAACCGATTTCGGTAAGAACGAGATCTGTTTTTGAAGAGGATTGAGGTGATGTTTCGCACTCTATTTTGCTTTAACTGACCTCATCCCGACCTTCTCCTACCAGGAGAAGGAGTAAGAAAAAGAAAAACGATTTCGATCAAAGCCATTACTTCTCGCCAATTTTCCTTTTAGATATCGTTTTGCTGCGAAATAGATATCGTTTTGCTAAAGCAAAGCCGAATCTTAGCTGATTCTTAGCTGAATCTTAGAGGGTCGGGGTGAGGTTTTACA
>DAOWES010000123.1 GCA_030638385.1 Candidatus Cloacimonadota bacterium
ACCTTCCGGCCTTACTTGTGGTTACTATCTTTCTAATGATGGCCATGATGTAACTGTTTATGAAGCATCTCCGGCAGCCGGTGGTTGGCTACGATATGGTATTCCGGAATACCGTCTTCCCAAAGACATTTTAGATAAAGAGATCGAACAGATGTGTGCAAATGGGATGAAAATTGAAACCAATACAGAGATCGGGCAAAAAATCACTTTAGATAAATTAAGTAGCGAATTTGATGCAGTTTACTTAGCAATCGGAGCTCAAAAAGCAGTTCCAATGGGAGTTGCAGGTAGCGATTTGTCAGGTTGCTTTTTAGGTGTGGATTTTCTTAAAGATATTGCCTTGGGCAAAGAAATAAAGATCGGTAAGAAAGTTGCTGTAGTTGGTGGCGGAAATACAGCCATCGATTGTGCCAGAACTGCCAAAAGACTAGGAAGTGATGTAACTTTAATCTACCGTAGAACCAGAACAGAAATGCCGGCAGAAGCTTATGAGGTTGATGCGGCTGAAGAAGAAGGTATTAAATTTCACTTTCTCACAAATCCGGTAGAAAATATTGGGAAAAACGATAAATTAAATAAAATTAAATTGGAAAAGATGGTTTTAGGCGAACCTGATGAAAGTGGACGTCGTCGTCCAATGGCAACCGGTGAATTTTTCGAAGAAAAGTTCGATGCGGTAATTGCAGCAATTTCTCAGAAACCGGATGTGGATTTCTTGGCAAAGAATGAAAATAAAATAGAAGGTAAAGAAATCCCATTAAGTCGCTGGCAAACAGCCGAAGCATCTGAAGATACAATGTATATTGGATTTGGAAATATTTTTGCAGGTGGCGATTTTCGTCGAGGACCAGCTACTGCTATCGAAGCCGTTGCGGATGGGCGCATTGCCGCCGAATCAATTAATAGATTCATCAATGGCGAAAAATTAGATAACTTCACAAAAGATTTCTTTTCCAAAAAGGCAGAAAAACTAGCAGATGTAGATCCTAGTCAATATACTCAATATGAGAAAAAAGCAAGAGCATTAATGCCGGAATTGAACGCTGCTAAACGAGCTACCAATTTTAAGGAAGTGGAAACAGGTTTTTCAGAAAACGTCGCTCGTGAAGAAGCAGAAAGATGTTTGGAATGTGGCTGTAATGTAAATAGCTCTTGCGAATTAAGAAAATCTGCTACCGAATATAATATCGATTCAAATATATTCTTAGGAGCGGAAAATAAACATCCGATCGATGATTCGCACCCATTTATTCGCCGTGACGCAAATAAATGTATCAAGTGCGGTCGTTGTGTTCGTATTTGCACAGAAGTTCAAGGACCCGGGGTTTTGGGCTATATCTACCGTGGCTTCACAAGTTATGTTGCTCCGGAATTTGGCGAAAGCTTAACTGAAACATCTTGTAGCTCTTGTGGTAAATGTATCGAGGTTTGTCCTGTGGGTGCCTTATTGCCCAAAAATGAAACTCTCAAAATAAGCCCTCATGCCACCACTACTGTTGAGCAAAATTGTGGACTTTGTGGAACCGGCTGTAAGATTGATGTGGAAGTTTTAGGCAATGAAATCATCCAAATAAAACCTGCTGAAAATCGTGGATTTAATCAACGTAACTTATGTTTTGCCGGAAAATTCGGTTGGCAAATATTTGAACAAGATCGTTTAAAAGCGGCTTTTGAAATAAAGAATACTCATTTCATGGAAATGGAAAGCGTTGATGAAGCAGTAGAAAGAATTGTGGAAGAAAATGAGACAGCAAAATCTAAGAAAATTTACATCTCTCCGACTTGCACAAATGAAGAAATCTTGATTATGAAACAAGTGGCTAGCAATATTGGCGCAGACATTCGTTCATTATCATACCTTAATAGATTTGAAGACAAATTAGCTAATACAACTTTGAATAATAGCACTTATGAAGATCTGCAAGAAGCAGAAACTATTGTGGTTATTGGTGAAATTAGCGATACTTTGCAGACCCTGATCCGAGCAGAACAAAGGAAAGGGAAACGCTTAGTTGTAATTAGCAAGCATCATAGTGATTTAGGCGATTTTGCAGATGTGAAATTGGACGAAGAACCTATCATTGAAACCCTTGAAAAGATTATTGAATATTATTGTGAAGATGAAGAATGTGGTTGTGATGAAGACGATTGTACTTGCGAAAAAATTGAAGAAGTTGAACTTGATCTGCCTACTCGCACTGTATTCATCTACTCTCGTGATGAGATTTCAGAAGAAGTAACCTGGAACGTTTGGGTACTTGCTTCCATTATTGCCGACTTCAAAAGCGGTTCGGGAGTGCTTTCTACTTCCAACCTAAATAACTTTAGAGGTTTACAGAGAATGGGAGTTACTTTTGGAAAACCGCAATACGCAGATTTAGTTATTCTATATGGGGAGCTTCCTTGTGAAGAGCAGAAAAAGATCGTGAAAAACAGTAAATTCATTGTTACGTTCAATTCACATATCGATGAAGCTGACCCGGGAATGATTATCCTACCAAAACCATCATACTTGGAAATGCATGGAACCGCTATTGCCAATGATGGCAGAATTTCCAGGTTTGAAAATCCCAAAAACTCCGATATGTTACAAACGCTAATGGACAGATTAGTGGAAATGGAGATGCTAAGTCCTGAGCAAGCGACTGTGGAGTATTGGTTGGAACAGGTGAAAGAGGTTCTAAACAAACCGATTAAACGTAAAAAACTTACTACTGATGAGCTTTATGATTTCCTTTGCTCTGTCGAGAAAGTTCAATTTGATGCTTCCAAGAAACATAGTGTTCAGAAACATCTTATTTTGCAACTAAAACGCAAAGGTCAAAACAAGAATGGGCATAACTAAAATCATTCCAAAGCTTTTCTAAAAATAATTAGGAGATTTCTTTATATTCACGAAAGGATCTCCTTTTTTCGATTAGACAAGTACCTTTTGTCAGATTATTTTTTGTTGAAACCGAATAATTGAACAGTTATTGCATTTTGCTGATCTTTTGTGTTGTAAATATTTTATATTCCGGATATTAAGATTATGCAATACTTATCAAATTGAATAATTAGTGAAAATAAAAGCTACTGCTTAATACATGGTAAATTCTCTCTCTTAATCTATCGTAAAACATATTATTACAGGCAGTTAGTCTGAAAGTTCTTGACATTAAAATGGTGTGGTTAATTTAGAGATTCAAAGAGATAAAAAGTAATTATAAAAGGAGATAGATTATGACAAAAGCTGATTTGGTAAGAGTTGTTTCAGCCGAAACAGGAATAATACGTAAAGATGTAGCTTTAGCTATTGACGCTTTTCTGGAAGCAGTGAAAGATTCAATGAAAGAAGGTGAACATATTGAAATTAGAGGATTTGGAACATATAAACTTAAAGTCCGTAAAGCAAGGATTGGAAGAAATCCTAAAACTGAAAGAAAAGTAGATGTACCTGCACGCGTAGTGCCTACATTCAAATTTTCTCGTGCGTTTAAGGACGAAATTGATAGTGCAAACCAAGAGCTTTTATAAGCCAAAAAAAATGGAGGTCTAAATGCCCTGCGGAAAAAAAAGAAAACGTTATAAGATTGCTAATCACAAACGTAAAAAGCGTCTTAGAAAAAACAGACATAAGAAAAAAGGTAAATAGATAAACTTTTTAGCCGGACTTGTTCCGGCTTTTTTTATATAATTAAATATTTAATGCGGAAAAACAATGAAAACAGAGAACCATGAAATAATCGTTAACAACGCATCCGAAAACAATCTACAAAACATAAGCGTAAACATTCCTGCCGATAAATTCACTGTTATCACCGGTGTATCCGGTAGCGGTAAATCATCATTGGCCTTCAACACAATATTCGCAGAAAGCCAACGTAGATATCTTAGCTCTTTTTCCGGCTATGCGCGTCACTTTTTGGGAAAAGTAAACAAACCAAAAGTTGATAATATTATCGGAATTATGCCTACCATAGCTATCGATCAAAAAAACTCTGTGGGCTCCATCCGCTCAACAGTAGGAACTATGAGCGATATTTATGACTATTTACGCTTACTATATGCTCGGGTAGGCGTTGCTCCAAAAGATTTTTCAGTTCCCATAAACCGCAGCTTGTTTTCATTTAATTCCGTCACCGGTGCTTGCTCTGCCTGCAAAGGCTTGGGAGTTGAAGATAAAATTGATCCAAATTTGTTAATTGGCGATGAAAATAAAACAATTCGCCAAGGTGCTTTTGTGATGACCACACCTTCCGGGTATATCGTTTATTCACAAGTGACCATGGATGTACTAAATGACGTTTGTAAGGCAGAAGGTTTTTCAGTTGATATAGAATGGAGAAATCTTTCCAAAGAGCAGCAGAAGATCATTTTGCATGGTTCAAATAAAATCATGGTTCCATTTGGCAAACATACCTTGGAAAGTAGAATGCGCTGGAGTGGTATTACTGCCAAACCACGTGAAGAGGGATATTACAAAGGTATCATCAATATCATGGAAGAAATTTTAAGAAGAGATCGCAATCAAAATATTCTTAGATTTTCTCGCACGATCCAATGTTCTCATTGTCATGGAAGCAGATTAAATGACAAAGCACTTCAAATAACCTATTTTCAAAAAAATATTATTGAATTATCAAACTTGAATTTGGTGGATCTCAAAGATTTCTTACAAAACAATATCCCCAAGGGCAATATAGCCAAAGTTACAAAACAGATTGTAGCTAGCATTATTACACGTTTAGACCTTCTCATAGATTTA
>DAOWES010000007.1 GCA_030638385.1 Candidatus Cloacimonadota bacterium
ATTGAAAAACTTGAACAAGATTTGAAAGAGTCTCAAGAGAAAAAGGAAAGAGCGATGTCTATGGCTCAACAAACCAGAAGAGGTCACGTCTACATCATTTCTAATATAGGTTCGTTTGGTGAAAACATTTACAAAATCGGGATGACAAGAAGATTAGAGCCAACTGATAGAGTAAAAGAATTAGGTGATGCTTCTGTTCCTTTTAAATTTGATATACACGCAATGATATATTCTGAAGATGCTCCAAAATTAGAAAAAGAGTTACATAAAGTCTTTGATAATCAAAAAGTTAATATGTTAAATTATCGAAAAGAATTTTTTAGAGTGTCGTTAAACGAAATTGAAGAGCAAATTAAAAAAAATGGTGTTGATGTGGATTTTATAAAGTTTGCTGAAGCAATTGAATATAGGGAAACATTAGCAATATTAGATAGACTTAATTCTAAAGAAAAAGTGAAGTCATTTGAAGAAAAAATCTATGAAGAATTCCCAAAATCATTGTAATATAATTGCCCATAACAGGCAGCTCCACATTTAGATTGAGAGAGAAGCAGGAAGAACGTGGCAGCTGCAAGACATTATGCCCATTATATATTATAAATAAATAGATTTAATAAAAAAGGATTTTTAAAAATTATGTTAAATATATTTCAATTATGGAAAGAAAATTTTGAGAAAACTCCATTTGCCGTAAGACGATGGAATTGGGGGGAAGAATATTATACAGTAGTTGTAAAAGTTGAAATAAAGAGATGGCCTTATGGGATTGCGTATGGCTATCCTACAATTAATGGTGTATACTCAGATCATTATGAAAAAATATATCCTGAATGGAATGCAATTCGTCAAATTCCAAATGCAGGATCTTATCAATGGGAAATTGTTGAAGATGTTAATTTAGAATTATTTAAAGAAAGTTTTTCAAAAGAAGAATTTGAGAAAGATTTATGGATTCCTTCGGTAAAAAAGAAAAAGAAAAAGTTAAAACAAATATTAAATCTTGATTCTAAAATTACTTTTGGAAAACATAAAGGTGACAAAGTAATTGATATCATTAACGTCGATTACCCATATATAATTTGGTGTTTAGAAAATATTTATGATTTTTGTTTTTCAAATGATGCAATAGATATTATTATCAATGAAAATTTATTCCCAATATCAGAAGAACTAATCAAAATCAATAAAAATAAAGAGACAAAAATAGAAGTCTTTAATAATGATAATTCCCAAAATTAGAGATGATTTGGTATAATAAGATGGGCATAACAAGCAGCTCCACATTTAGATTGAGAGAGAAGCAGGAAGAACGTGGCAGCTGCCGAACATTAGCGGTAATCAAATTAGGAGAAATTAAATGAGAATAAAGAAAATTGAGAATTATAATAAACCCAAAATTCCCAATAGAAGTGAATTACTTTCAGCAAATAATATTGTATCAGTAATCTCTATTGGTCTTTTAACTTTTACGTTGAGTTGCTCATCAAATGTTAAAATTATTGAAAAAGATGCAAATTCTTCTGATTCACTTTCAACAAATTATCCTAATCCATTTATGCCAACTACTATCATAAATTACAAAATCGAAAACAATACTAATCAACCTGATTCTGTAAATGTTTCATTCTATAATTTAGAAGGAAAGTTAGTTAGAACTCTTGTTAACGACTTTCAGGAAAATGGTGAATACAAACTTGAATGGAACGGAAAAGATGAAAATGATGAACCAGTTGAATCAGGAGTTTATTTTTACAAACTTGAAATAAATGGAAAAGTAGTGGGAACAAAGAAAATGATGTTATTGAAATAAGGTTTTATGGATCTTACATTACACCTAACTTCATCGTGTAATATGAATTGTTCATATTGCTATGATAAAAAGCAAGAATATCAACAAGATATGACTTTTGCAATTGCACAAAAAATAATTGATTTTGCTGTAAATCAAACTGGTTCAAAAACAATAAACATAACGTTTGTTGGTGGAGAACCACTTCTTAAAAAAGAACTAATAAAACAAACTGTAGAATACTGTAATCAACATAATGAAAAAACTTTTTTGTTTTCAATTTTAACAAATGGCTTGTTGCTTGATAACGAATTCATTGATTTCTCTTTAATGAACAATATTGCAATTTCCTTAAGTCTCGATGGAATTGAAGAGTCTCATAACCTGTATAGAAAAATTGGAGATAACGATTCTTGGGAAATAATTAATGCAAAATTTGAACTACTGATTTCAAAAATTCCTGAATCTATGATCTTAATTACTCTGAATCCTGAAACAGTAAAATATTTGGCTGATTCAATTTCTTATCTAATCGAAAGTGGTGCAAAATCAATTTCCATATCTCTAAATTTTATGGTGAGTTGGCATAATGATCAATTGAGTCTTTTACAATCTCAATTAATGGAAATTGCTAAATTTTATAAAATGTGTTACAAAGAAAATAACTACTTTTATCTAAATATTTTTGACAGTAGAATTCATTCATTGATTGATGGATTTGTAAATAAAGGAAGATGTGATTTAAATGGAAATCATCTTTCAATTGCTCCAAATGGTGATTTTTCCCCTTGTATTGCATTTGTAAAAAAGGATTCAGATTATAAAATTGGGAACATTGATTCAGGTATTGTTACGAATAGATTAAAAGAATTTCAAAAAAAACGCATTGTTTCTAACAATGTATGTAATAATTGTGACATAAATGATAGGTGCTTTAATTGGTGCGCTTGTTCGAATTATCTAGCAACTGGTAGCATCAACGAAATTTCACCAATTTTATGTGAGTTTGAGAAAATGCTAATTCCGATAAGCGATCAAATCGCAGAAGAATTATATTCAGCAAAAAATCGAAGTTTTATGAAAAGGTTTTATTTGAAATGATGATACCGCTAACAAGCAGCTCCACATTTTGATTGAGAGAGAAGCAGGAAGAACGTGGCAGCTGCCGAACATTAGGTGCTATATTTAAAAGGAGATGATTAGTGAATAAAATCTTGCTAAACGATATTTTGAAATTAGATAACCTTGAAAATATTAAAATTCGATTTAATATAATGGTTAGAGACAATTG
>DAOWES010000055.1 GCA_030638385.1 Candidatus Cloacimonadota bacterium
CACCCATATCACCGGCAACTAATTCATGAACATCTTTTCTATTTTTACCCATAATTTGATCAATTGTGCCAATTCTATCCTTACTATTTTGCTCGGACACAGCTATATCCATACCATGAACAAGCTTTCCGGAGAACACTCTTACATAGGCAATATCTCCGGAACTTGGATCTGAAACAGTTTTGAAAACATAGGCTAAAAGCTCTCCATCTTCAGAAGCAATAAATTCAACATTCTCGTCACCGTCGATTATTTCAAGCGTAGATTTATCGGCAGGTGATGGAAGATATTCCACAATAGCATCTAAAAGTTCGTTAACTGCAATATTATTAGATGCAGAGCTGGCAAATACAGGAATAACTACTCCATCTGCAATAGCTTTATTAAGTCCGGAAACTAATTCTGCATCCGAGAGTTCACCTTTTTCAAAGAATTTTTCTAATAATTCATCACGAGTTTCGGCCACTACTTCCATCAAAGAGATTCTAGCTTGTTCTACAATTTCAGCCATATCAGCAGGAATATCAGAAACTTGTCCATCGATGAAAGCTTTACCTTTCACTATATCAACTACACCCTTAAATTCTTTTTCAGTTCCAATGGGAATCATTACCGGAGCAGGATTTATATTTGAATTTTCTCTAATTAATTCTATAATTTTATTAAAGTCAGCACCTTCGTGATCCATTTTATTCACAACAATAGCTTTAGCATTATTTCTTTCAGCATGAAGTTCTAAAGCTTGCTCGAGGCCTACTTCAAAACCGGATGTTGCATCAATAACAAAAAGTAAATTCTCAGCTACGATTGAAGCGGCTATCTGCTCACCACAAAAATCGGCATAACCAGGTGTGTCTAAGATATTAATCTTGTTTTTCTTCCAAGTAAGACTTGCTAGGGCAAGTGACATTGACATGCCTTTTTCAATTTCTTCAGCATTGAAATCCATGACAGTGCTACCATCTTCAACTTTACCAATTCTTGTTGTTGCTTTTGCATTGTAGAGCATTTGCTCTGCTAAACTAGTTTTCCCGGCGCCACTGGCACCGATCAAAGCAATGTTGCGAATATTTTCCATTTTTCCTCCAGTTTATTATTAATACATTATATATATATAACGTCCGACAAACAAAAGGTTAGATAATTTATTGTCAACATACTACTCCAAAATTATCAATTTCCCAATTCTCTCTGTTAATTGACCGCCCACTTCCTGTTTTGCTCGAATTTTATAGAAATAAGTACCATTAGCCAAATCATCTTGATCTGCATCTTTACCATTCCAAACCACTTCGTTATAACCGGACAAGGTTGATGGTTTGGATATCTTCTTGATTTTCTTACCGGTAATCGTGTAGATGCTAATGGTGATGTCTGCATTATCTGTTATCAAAAAAGTAAATTTAGCACCCTCATCAGAATTTAGTGGATTTGGATAAACCAACATATCTTCGATAAATACTTTACTTGATGATTTTGCTACAAAAGCAGCTTCAGCAAGCTCAAAATTATTGAAGTTATCAAATACGATTAATTGCAATAGATGGTTCCCTTCAGTTTGTTCTGACATTTGCCAACTAAGTTTTCCCTTTGTGGCTGAGTTTTCATTATAGATAAATCCGTTTGTCACATCCACCGGTTCCTTACCATCTACCAGCATCAGCATACGATGCCCGGCTTCTCCCAAAACATTGAGTCCATTCTCATCTTCTATCGTTGCCAAAAGCATTGGATTTGTGCTTACATAATCTCCACTCTGAAACAGTTCCGAATCAAGCTTTAAGGTTATCTTGGGCGGAATTGTATCTTCAATATCAATCGGCTGAGAAGAGTAATCTACAGGAACTTCCACACAAATATAATCCTTTTTGGAAAGTTCATCAAAATAATATAACAACATTCTTCCGTCATCACCATCACTAATATCATCCGGCACTATGAATTGGGCATCAAATGTTCCATTTGAGATTGTGGTTTGACCAGAGAAAAAAGCATTTCCATCCTTTGTATAATCCACCGAATAATATTCCCATAACTCTTCATCAGATTGGTTTGTATGATAATCATAATTTGTATAATTCAAATTCACCTTAGAGTCATACACTTTCAATAACCCAACTCCGCTATTAGTAGCAGCTGCTATCGTTCCAGAAATATTGACTGTTTCCCTGGCTTGCAAGCTATCGGCAATTGCACTAAAATTCCCGGCAACTTCCGGTATAGTTGGTATTACAACAGGAGCTCCCAGAACATTATAGCGAAGATGAGGAGCGGCTCCATCCAATTTTGCTTTTGCCATAATAAGCGCTTTACCAATAGGTTCATTATCATTTATCAATAGTGGAAGAAGCACTTCCATCAAATCCCGATTATTTCCCGGCGCGGTTGATTCTGTTGCTGCAATGGTTGCAATTGAGCCACCATCCGGCAGATAGAGCATCTGTTCTGAAATACTATCCACATTAACGTCATCATATTTTCCTACAGAACAAGACGCTGCAATGAAGATCGGCAATTTATTGCCATTACTTAGTAAATCCAAATCCGGCACACAAAAATAATCTTCATCACCTATCTTTATTGGATTCCCATGACCAACATATATCCAAAAAGCACAGCCATTATTAATAACCTCAACTTGTGCATCACGCACTTCCGGTTTATTCTGAAATTCATCAAATCCGTAATTGAATGCGAAAATTTTATCTACAATCACACTCTCTTTTAACAATTCACTCAATCCTTCAACAGTTCCGGAGTGATCCATTCCCGAAGGATTTCCAGTGTTCACAGACATACCTTCATAGCCACCGCCCTTGTTTTCATCATCAGCAATAAACATTACATTATCACGCCACAAGCCGGAGTCAGGAGTTTCTACAAATTCAATTAATCGATCTATCATCTCATCCATTTGATCATTATTCTGAGCCGGCATTCTTCCAATAGAAAGTTCAGGAATATAAGAGCCATCATTAGGAGTGAAATCGACAAAAGAATCATCAGAGACATAAGAGACATAGCCAGAACTTATGAGAAATGTCATTATCTTATTTTTTTGCGTAGAAGTACTCCACGACCGAGTTCCGGAACCCAGTAACGTTACATATTCTAAATTGGAATAACTATTATTACATGCTTCCAAGGTATCTCTAATTGCTACTTGACCGGTTAATTGCTCTTCAATTCCACCTGTATAGTTGTCAAAAATATCCTCTTGGCTTATTAGCAACGATTGCAAATTATAATTTCTCTCATAAAAATCGGCCAATTGTTGCGCCTGAGAATAAAAGACATCTGCCGATGGGTAGATAATTACAGAATCAAAATTGTTTCTTTGAGGAGTTGAAAATTGTTTCCGCTTAAATTTGGAAATTCTCCGAGCATTTCCAGAATCAATACTAGCTAATTTTGTTCTATTCAATTTTGCCGAAATATTTAACCAAAGAACATCGCCTGCACCTTTATTCTCAAAATACAATTTATCTTTCTCATCCACTACTTGGGAGCTATTGTTTTCAAAAAACACTCCCACCTCTTCCCACTCATATTTTCCATTTACCTGAATTGCTTTTTTCATAGATAACTGTTCGGCAGAGACAAAACTAGGTAATTGCGCTAATTGATCTTGTAAAAAATAGATTCCATCCCCGGCTACTTCAATTTTAAACCAAAAGTCGGAAGTGGTGAAATCTAATGATTTTATTTCTAGCTTACGCTTTGAACCAAACATATTGGCAACTCGATAATTAGCAAATTTCTCTTGGTATATTTTGGTAAATTTATCCGAAATTCGTTCCCCTGAAAATTTGGGAGCAGAAACATTTATTTGGAAAATTATGGAAGTAATAACTTCAAGTGTAAGACTTTGATGATCATAAATATATGGTGAAAATATTATTGGAAAATATTCATACTGACGATAGCGTGATAACTCTCCAACTTCCAAAGCCTTGGCACGTTTCAGATATTTCTGTTTATCTATTTTTCTCACAGAACGATATGTATCTTTATCTATCACCATTTCTTCATTTGGTTCTAATGGTTTTGGAAGATTAATTATTTGAGAATTATAATCTAATATTTGAACGGAAACCGTTCCCTTCATTGGAACAATGAATTCTAAAATTTCTTTTGGTAAGCGTAGACTACCCACACTTCCGGTCAAATCTAAACCGGAATTTTCAATTTTGCAAAATTCATCTTCTTCAATTACTTGATAATCATTTACCTGATACCTATATATATTTTGTTCAAGAGTTTGCTTAATCGATTTTAATTTTGCGAATACTAAAGTGCTTGTTAAAATCATTATTATTAAAAAGATCTTTTTCATTTTACCTCCAAATATCCTCTAGGAAAACTTTTTATTTTAGTATTTATAATTTTTAAATTAATTATATTAAATCACCATTCATCACCAATATAATAGCTGGTCAAATGTTGTATTGAGATAATTGATGTCAACACAAATGCCTTAGCATAGCAATTCTAGAAGCATCACTTAAAAGGTTGACTACGAGTCGGCTTTGCTTTAGCAAAGCCGACTCGTAGAAAAACGATTTCGAAAGAAACGATTTCGAAAGAAACGATATCTATTCACTGAGTCTTAAAATCTTTCAGAATTCCACCTCATCCCAGCCTTCTCCTAAAAGGAGAAGGAGAAAAAAATATAGAAAATCTTAACCGTCAACTTGTGTACCCTGGCGTATTAACCATGTCATCACTGCTTTGCCTCTTTTATTCTTCTTGCTATTCTCATGTTCCCTCGCCCGTGAAAGCGGGAGAAGGACAGCCGGATAAGGGGGATGTGTTATTCTGCGATTTTCATAATAAACTCAGGACTTTATTTCGCAATAAAACCACTCAACTCAGCTATAATTCAACAACAAAATGATTTTTGATAATTTTATTGACTCAAACGAACTGATAAAAGAAAAGGTATGGAATTAAAATTATTGGAGGAAATATGAAAAAGTTATTATTATTGAGTTTACTACTAATGGGTTTATGCACTGCGGTTTTTGCAGAATCAGACAAAATTGCTTACATCGATTCTGATAAGGTAATGCGAGAAAGTGAAGACACAATGGAAGCACAAAAAATTTTAATGGATGAAAAAATAAAATGGGAAGCGGAAATTGGAGAAATGGATAAAGAGATTGAACGTCTTTATGCAGACTATGAAAGTAAAAAAATGATTTTAACTGAATCTGGCAAGCAAGAAGCAGAATCAAAAATCATGGAGCTTACACAGTTGCGTCAGACAAGAGTTCAAGAATATTTTGGAGAACGCGGATTATTCGTTACCAAACAAAATGAACTTCTAACTCCAATCTTAGCAAAAATGCAAAAAGTAATCGATAAAGTTGCAGTAAAAAACAATTACTCAATGGTTCTTGATGTGGCTGCCGGTAGTGTTTTATACGCTAAACCAAGCTTAGACATCACCGATCAGATCATTACAGAATTGAAGAATTTCGAAGAATAAACATGAAAAAATTCTCGAGCAAAATCACAGCAAGATTAATAGCCGAACAGTTAGGAATTTCTTTTGAAACAGCATCTGAAGAAATTTTTGACAATGTATCAGAACTGGGCGAAGCAAACTCGAGATCTGTCTGTTTCTTTGAGAATAGCAAATACATAACAGAGTTTCAGAGATCAAAAGCAGGTTTAATCTTTGTTCCTGAAAACTTTACAGCTAAAAAACCAAACACAATTTTGTTCAAAAGCAAACAGCCTTACGCTGCCTTTATGATGCTAGTAAAGCAGTGGTTAGCAATAGATAATAAATCGGTAGCAACAATAGCAAACTCTGCTTCGATTGCGCCAAGTGCAATTCTTGGCAATAATGTGTCGATTGGCGAAAACGTGGTAATTTCGGCCGGTGTAAAAATCGCCGAAAACACCACGATTGAGGCCAACACAGTAATTAAGGAAAACGTGGTAATTGGTAAAGATTGTCATATCTATCCAAATGTTACCATCTATCAGGATTGTGAAGTTGGAAACAGAAATATTTTGCACGCCGGGGTGGTAATTGGCGCAGATGGATTTGGTTATATTTTCCACGAAAACATCCACCACAAAGTTCCTCAAGTAGGTAATGTGATCTTGCAAGATAATGTAGAGATTGGTGCAAATAGTTGCATCGACCGAGGTGCAATTAGTTCCACAGTAATTGGAGCCGGCACCAAGATCGATAATCTTGTTCAAATAGGTCACAATTGCAAAATCGGGAACAACAGTATATGCTGCGCTCAAGTAGGAATTGCCGGAAGCACAAACATTGGAAATATCGTCTATCTCGCCGGCCAAGTTGGTGTAGCAGGCCATCTAACCATTGAAGACAATGTGATGGTTGGTGCTCAAGCGGGCATAATTAATGACATTAAAAAGGGCGAAAAGGTTTTCGGAACTCCGGCTATAGATGCCAGATTACGGAAAAAAATTATGA
Source organism: Candidatus Cloacimonadota bacterium (assembly GCA_030638385.1). Classification (GTDB taxonomy): domain Bacteria; phylum Cloacimonadota; class Cloacimonadia; order Cloacimonadales; family TCS61; genus DAOWES01. Next base: position 6,461 of record DAOWES010000055.1, read on the forward strand.
TCTCAGAAAAAAAACTTCCTGAGATTGCCCGTACATATAATAGAGATAAAAGGATTAACAGATGAAAGAATTCAAACAAACGATTAAGGGTGAAATCAGTTATAGAGGAGTAGGCCTACATTCAGGAGAAACCTCAACGATTACATTTAAGCCAGCTAACGAAGATTCAGGTATTGTATTTGTAAGAACAGATTTGGAAAATAGTCCCGAAATCCCGGCAGATATTGATCATGTAATTGATATCTCTCGCGGAACAACAATTGGGATTAACGGAGCATCTGTTGCTACGATTGAACATGTTATGGCTGCAATAAAAGGTTTGAATATAGATAACATTCGCATAGAAGTAACAGGATCGGAAGTTCCGGTAGCAGACGGAAGTGCAATAATATTTTTAGAATTATTAAAAAAAGTAGGAATTGAAAAACAAAAAGCAGAACGTGAGTATTTAGAAATTGAAGAACCAATTTCTTTTTCTGCTCCTAGCGATAACGTAGATATTGTAATTGTACCTTCGAATGATTTTAAAGTAACATTTATGGTGGATTATCAGCAAAATGCACTTGGCACTCAGTACACCACAATGCAATCATTAGAAGATTTCGAAAAAGATTTTGCTTCAGCACGTACATTTTGTTTCTTACACGAAATTATTATGTTGAAAGAAGCCGGTTTAATAAAGGGTGGAACATTGGATAATGCCCTCGTAGTGGCAAACCCACAAACACCTCAAGCAGAGATCGATAAACTTCGCGAAATTTTTAATATCGAAGAAGATATCACCATAGGTTCAGATGGGATGCTAAATCACAAACCATTGCGTTATCATAATGAATTTGTGCGTCACAAAGTATTGGATCTCATTGGCGATTTCGCTCTTTTGGGTGTTCCTATAAAAGGACATATTTTAGCTGCAAGATCCGGTCATAAGACCAATGTGGAACTTGTAAAAAAACTAAGAAAGCTCTACAAAAAGCAGCAATTGCAAGCCATATATCAGAAAAAGAAATCTTCTGATGTAGTCTTCGACATTAATGCTATCCAAAAAATATTACCACATCGCTATCCCTTCTTATTGGTAGATAAAATTACCGAATTTGAAGCTGGTGAAAAAATTGTGGGAATTAAAAACGTTACCATTAACGAGCAATTTTTCCAAGGTCACTTTCCCGGACATCCGGTAATGCCGGGGGTTCTCATTGTAGAAGCAATGGCTCAAACCGGGGGAATAATGCTGCTTAATTCTTATGATGACCCCGAAAATTACGTCGCATATTTTGCTTCTATCAATAATGTGAAATTCCGTAAACCTGTTCTGCCGGGCGATACTCTTAGATTCGAGCTAACAGTAATCTCGATTAAGCGTGGTCTTGCTAAAATGCATGGTGAAGCTTATGTTGGTGACACCAAAGTTACTGAAGCAGACTTCATGGCAAAAATTATAAAAAAATAGAAATTTGCAAGCCCACTTTTGTGGGCTTTTTTTTAGGAGTAATAGATGAACATAATTCACCCAACTGCAATCATAGATGAAAATGCAAAACTTGGTGAGAACAACAATATCGGACCATTTTGCATCGTAGGCAAAGATGTGAAAATGGGAGATAATAATACTTTGGTTTCCAATGTAGTTATCGATGGCGATACCACCATTGGAGACAACAACAGTTTTTATCATTCTGCCGTTATTGGATCCAATCCGCAGGATCTTAAATATCAGGGAGAAGCTACCAAATTAATTATTGGAAGCAACAATACAGTTAGAGAATTTGCAACCATCAATAAATCTGCAACGCTAGATGAACCTACTCAAATTGGTGATAATTGTTTATTAATGGCTTACTCTCATATAGCGCACAATTGTATCTTAGGTAATAACCTGATAATTGCAAATGCCGTGCAGCTTGCCGGCCATATTCATATTGAAGATTTTGTAACTGTGGGCGGAATGACTGCCATACACCAATTTGTTAAGCTTGGGAAATATGCCTTTGTAGGTGGTGCGAGCGGTGTGAAAAAAGATATTCCTCCTTTCACTCGCGGTGAAGGTATGCCATATAAAGTTATGGGCCTTAACGCTGTAGGATTGCAAAGAAAAGGTTTCTCAAATGAAACAATTTCCGAGATAAAGAAGTTATACAAATTGTTTTATAATTCGGGTCTCAATGTAAGCCAAGCAATAAAGCAAACCGAAGAGATGAAACTTTCCGAAACTCAAAAAGTATTTATCAATTTTATCAAAAAATCTGATCGCGGAATAAATAAATAGTAAATATTTTTAGATTATAAAAAAAGCTCTCCCAAGTGGAGAGCTTTTTTGTTTAAATCCCTTTTCTAAAAACTTGAATCACAGCATTATTCTTATTTGATGACTGAATAACTCCTAAGCATCTCTTTACCAAATCTAATTTCATATCTTGTTCCTGAACTACTATCTACTTTCATCGTCGCATGTAATTGAGTTGTTAAA
>DAOWES010000080.1 GCA_030638385.1 Candidatus Cloacimonadota bacterium
ATATCAACCGGGATAACTCCCACAAATTCACCAGGTTCGTTACTTTCCAAAAGCTCTTCTAATTTTGTAGGATCAATATTATAATTATCTTTATCAATATCTACAAAAACCGGAATCGCTCCAATATTTCTGATAACTTCTGCTGTAGCAAAAAATGTAAATGGCGAAGTAATGATTTTATCTCCGGGATTAACGCCCAATGCCATTAAGGCGATAAGTAAAGCATCTGTGCCATTGGAAACTCCGATTGCATGCTTCACGCCCACAAATTCTGCTAATTGCGCTTCAAGCTCTTTGACTTCCGGTCCTAAAATATATTTTCCATGATCCAAGACTTGCTTAATTCTAATTTCTACATCCTCACGGATTTTGCTTTGTTGTTGTTTTAGGTCTATGAACTGCATGTTAATTCCTTTTGAATGACGTGGAACAAGTTACAAGTAACGAGTAACGAGCTATTTAATCACTCACCTTGTGTTACTATTTAAATATCTAATCAGTCCTAATATCATATTCTTTATTTCTATTAGCTCGTTTAGAAATTCAACACTCTTAATTTTATCTATAAATTTTAATCTTTCTGATATTATTATTTGTGTTTCAAGCTCAGATAAACTTCCTAATGAAATATACAGAAATTGAATAAATTCCTTATTTCCCTTTCTTGCAGCTCCTTCCGCTATATTTGAAGGTATCGAAACTGCCGCTCTACGCATTTGATAAATCACCTTTTCAACGAACTATGCGAACAAACCGAACTAAGTATTTTTAAGTCGAGTTTTCTAGTTCGTTCTAGTTTGTCTTGTTCGTTGATAATCATTTTTTACTGATTTAGTCTTTTTTGTTCGTTGATAATGCTTCTTTTCCATACATCTAAATCTTTATGTGACTTCATTTCTCCCCCCTTTTATCACGTTACAAGTAACGAGTTACTTTATCTCTTGTCACGCGTCACATCTTCACTAGTCACTCAATTGCTTCTGGCTTTTCTTACTATTATATTCCACCACGCTTTATGGAAATACTCTATTTGAGTAAAAATTGGATGTTTACTACGTTTTTCTAAATATTTGCGCTCTGATTCCACTATTTCATCAAATGTAACGGGCATATCCACATAATAGGGAGGAACTAATCCGGGTTTAAATTTGGTCCGAAGCATTTGCAATTCTGCCGGATAAAGTCCGAAATAATGTTCACTTAATGCTCGCACACCTACAATTCCTAATTGTCCTCGGAACACATTAATAAATTGAGGAAGTTCATCAATCCATAATTTTCTGAAAATTTTACCCCACCCGGTTATACGGAAATCGTTCTTAAATTTTCCGCCATCTTCAAGTTGATAATTTTCATAGATATACTCTTGTAAGTACTCGGAATATGGATGCATAGTTCGGAATTTATAGACATACAGTAATTCACCATAATGCCCAATGCGCTTAAGTTTTATTATTGGGCCATAAGAAGGAGTTAAATCCTCACTTGGTTTTGCAACTTTTTTTGCCACAAAATGTAAGCGTCCATCCATTTCATAAATATCTTCAACCCTAAATCCACAATAGTACAATCTGCCTAATATCTCAGCTTTTGATATATGCCGCCCTGTTCCATTAGTCATTATAAAATAAATTTGTTTAAATATTGGAAGTTTGGGAATTACCCGTTTAAAAACAAAGTTGATCCCATATATTAGAACTGCTATAAACTTGGGAAAACGCACAAATATCTTATCAAATTCATCCTGTAATGTTTGGCAACTTCCCACATAAAACCCGCCATATTTCAGGTTTTCATTAACCTTGAGCATGTATTTATTGATACGTTTTATATCATTTAATTTGTGCAAATTTACAAACAATTGCTGAGTTTGGGCTTCATAATTTTCAATATTGAAAAAGGTTTGAGAATTAATAACTTTTGCTTGTTGTTTATGAATAGTACCCAAATTTACAGACTTAGTTATTAAAGAAAAAATCTGGGGGAATTTATGCAAATACCTTTTCTTAAGCATCTCCTCAGCAGATTGACTGCGATCCTCCAAGATAGGAAAATTAACAATAACCTCTTCTCGTTTCTTCTTCACAGTCATATCACGAACTTTTTTGCTCATATTACATGCTATATCCACATGATACGCCTTCTCTTTTCGATAAGCAGTAAATAGAACAATATAGATAAACTCAAACAAGGTTGCTAAAATAATGGTACCAATTACTATCGCACGAGAATATTCCAGACGCTTAAATACAAAGATTGAGATGAGAACAATCCCGGTAATATAAAAATTAGCCAGCATACATGTCTTAAATGTATTTAACAATTTTTCTTTAGCATGATTATACTTACCACTTAAAATAGATATAAATACCCATAAAATACTAAAACCTATAAAAGGCCTTAAATAGGCAGGTAAATAATGAGTACGAGAACCGGGCTTCAGCCAAACCATAAACAAAAAGGACAAAGCTATTATGGCAATGTCCAGTATAAGGGAGATAATATATTGTTTTTTATTTTTCAAATCTTTATCCTTAAAAAATTAGTTTTCAACAAACTATAATTAATGCTTTTTTCAACTAACTACACGAACAATACGAACTATTGAATTTATAAATCTAGTTTTCTAGTTAGTGCCTGCCCCGATTCCTTCGGGGTTAGTTGATAATTCTTTTCTTTCAATTCAGCGCAGAAAACCTTTGTTATAATCAGAACATTATAGATTTTAACAGATTATAATATCCTACGCCGATAATTTAGAATCAATTACTTAAATCTATCCTGATAATCATAATTTTCTTTCATGATTTTTGCACTTTCCGGATAATTTTCAATGAACCATGTCATAAATTGAGCAACATCGATCTTTTCAGAAAGCATTTTTTCTCTTCTTCTAAACCACTCTTTCTTAATGTCTGGAATATTTATCAATTCTTGTATTTTATTTAACATATCATCTCTTTGACTAGTTTTAAAACCAAACCCCAAGTTATACATATTCTCAAGTTCATTCAGATAACCAATTTTTCCTACAAAATCATTGTACCTGATAAATGGTGTACCCAATACACCAGCTTCAGCAGCCATTGTCTGACTATCACCAATATACAATTTTGCAAACGCTAAAACATGGTGAATATC
>DAOWES010000233.1 GCA_030638385.1 Candidatus Cloacimonadota bacterium
ATTTCAAATTATTATTCTGATATAAAGTTTCATGTCATGAACTATTTGTTTAGATTTAAATGATTATTTGGCTTTTTTACTTCTCAGGAAAGAAAACTGTTTAAAAGCCTAATTTCCGTTTCGAAAATTGGTCCCAAAACAGCTCTTTCAGTTCTTTCTACCCTGCCGGTGGAGGAACTTATCCATGCTGTGCAAGTAGGCGATGTCAAATTAATTGGCACAGTGCCGGGAATTGGAAAGAAAAGTGCGGAAAGATTAATTGTCGAGTTGAAGGATAAGGTTGGCTCAATTGGTCTGAGCAATCTTCCAAGCTTGGGTGGTTTGATAAAAACAGATTTTATGCAGGAAGCTGAAGATGCTTTATTGGCATTGGGCTATAAGCAGGTAGAGATAAGTAAAGCGATTAGGAAATTACATGAAGAACATAATTTTGAAACTTCCGAGCATATCGTTAAAACAGTAATTAAATCATTATATAATAAGGGGAGAATATGATTAATATCAGATATGAAGCGTTTAAGATAATCTATAAAATTTTGAAGAAAAATATTTTTTCCGATAAATTATTGGATGATATGCAAAAGCAGATAAAGGAAGCAGGAGAAGATTCCGCATTACTTTATACTTTGGTGAAAGGTGTGGTGAAGATGAAAAAAAATCTCGATTACATCGCCTCTCAATATACCTATTCTCAAAAATTTGAAAATACTTCACTTAAGATAAAGATAGTTATTTATTTGGCAATATACCAATTAGAATATCTGAATGGAATTCCTCAGCACGCTGCGGTAAACGAATCGGTGAACATTGCCAAAAAAGTATTTGGTTTGAAAGTTGCCAATTTTGTTAATGCTATTTTACGCTCTTATATTCGAAATCCGGAGATTACCTACCCTGAGAATATTGTTGATAAAATTGCTATGGAATATTCTTTCCCGGAAAATATTATTGAAGTTTGGCTGAGTTATTGGGGAGAAGAAAACACAATTGCTTTGTGTAAATACTACAATGAAACTCCCAAGTTAAGTCTGAGAGTAAATACATTTGCTACTGATCCGGATTTGCTGGTAGATTATTTTAGCAGGCGCAATATCAAGATTGAAAAATCTAATGTCTCTGAGAATATCTTTTTCAGCAATCAAGCCAAAGATGTGCTTTCCGATGTAGCTTTATCGGAAGGCTATTTCTCCATTCAAGATGGTGCAGCTGCTTTGGTGGTAGAATTGTTGGATCCTCAAATAAAGGAAAATAATCTGGATCTCTTTGCCGCTCCCGGTGGTAAAGGTACATATATGGCAGAGCTGATGATTAACACTGGCAGGATTACTGCAGTAGATAAGTTTCCTAACAAGATAAAAAAAATGAAGCGTGCAGTAGAGCGTTTGCAACTTTCCAATGTGAAACTTTATGCCGAAGATGCTTTTACATTTGGCCCTCAAGTAGCCGATTATGACCGAGTTCTTTTGGATGTTCCATGCTCCGGCTGGGGAGTTTTTCAGAAGAAAAGTGAGCTTAGATGGCAGGAAAATCAGGATATGGGCCAATTGCTGAAATTGCAACGCAAAGCACTTGTAACCGGAGCAAAATTCGTGAAGCCCGGTGGTATCATGGTTTATAGTACTTGTACACTAAATAGAGCTGAAAATGAAGAGCAGGTTGAAAAATTCTTAGCACAGAATAAAGATTTTTGTTTGATAGATGCTAAGACCAAGGTGAAATCATATTATACTGAAGATGGTTATTTGAAAATTTTACCTTTTAGAGACAAGCTGGATGGAGCTTTTGCAGCTAAGCTGAAAAAAGCAGAATTAAAGTAATTTTATAGGAGAATATAGATGAAATTTAAAAGAGTTAAAGCATTCTCGTTGGCTATTCTTAGCTTGCTTGTGATCTTTATAGTGGCCTTTTTCGGAACTGATATTATTATGAAATTAGTTGTAGGGCATAGTAACGAAGTGATAGCTCCCGATTTGGCCGGCTTACATATCAATGTTGCCGTAAAAAAATGCAAAGCACAAAACCTTTATGTAGAAGTTGAAAAACGTGTTAATGATGATGAAGTTGAAAAGGATAATATCATTTCTCAAAACCCTCATCAAGGTCTAAAAACAAAAGAATTTCGAACTATCAAAGTAATTGTTAGCGATGGTCCGGAAATAGTGAGAATGCCGAATTTGGCAAATATTGCTATGCCTGAAGCTAAATTGAAGTTGCAAAACTTGGAACTGAAATTAGGCAAAATCTCATATAGATACTCAAATGATGTAGCCAAAGGCAATGTTATTAAAACATTCCCACTAGCTGAAGATCTGGTTGCCCGAAAGAGCTCGATCGATATATTTGTTAGTTTGGGGAAGATGCAGAGTTCTTCTTCTTCAGATTCCAAATGGCAAGATCTGATGAATGAATAAGTGAGCTAAGATTCAGCTTTGATCGAGATCGTTTTGCTAAAATAGATATCGTTCTTCACTTTGTTCAGAGCCGAATCTTAGCCGACTCGCAGAAGAACGATCTCGCTTAAACGATTTCGACAAGAATGATCTCGATCAAAGCGATATCGAACAAAACGATAATTTTCCCTACTTCTCCTGAAAGCTGAAGTATCACACTTTATTTTGACCTCACCCCGTCCCTCTCCTGCAAGGAGAGGGAGAAAGAAATATAAAAAGAATCTTAACCGTCAACTTGTGCACCCGGGCGTATTAACCATGTCATCACTGCTTTGCCTCTTTTATTCTTCCTGCTATTCTCATGTTTCTTCGCCCGTAAAACGGGAGAAGGACAGCCGGATGAGGGGAATATTTCATTCTCCGATTGATTTAACGCTAGTTACGAATAGTTTTTACGAATTTCTACACACCCCGTCAGTCGAGATCGTTTTGCTAAAGCAAAGCCGACTCGTAGCAGCCACCCCTCTACTAGAGGGGAGTATGCACACTTTCTTGTTTCGTACTCCTCTAGATCATTTCTCGGCAAATGACTGTGGGTAGAGCTTATTTGTCGAAAATCATTTTTTTCGGAATTATCACAATTTATCTCTTATATTCACAATTCATATTCTAAATTTACGAATTCACTTTTTACACAAATATTCCCCCTTTTTATATTAAATAACTACATCGGAAGAAGTATGAAATTCCTTGAAGAGTTGTTTGAAAACAGCTCTAAAAAAAATATTTTTTCTCCTTAATTTCAGCGGTTGTCTTTGGGGTGTTGTAACGTTCCTATTTGAAAGGGGTTATCTCTCAATAAAAAAGATCTTCCAGATGACTGAAATATGACGTAAACTTATGAGATTTAAAAAGTTGACACATATAGCGTAAGTAAGGAAATTAGCCTTGCAAAATGAGTAGTAAAAGATGAAAAAAAATAGATGTGAAACTAAGGAAAATGAAGAGGAGAATTTATGACAACACCAAAGTATACTTCGAGTAATATCAAAGTTCTTAAAGGGTTGGAAGCTGTTCGAAAACGTCCCGCTATGTATATTGGCGGAACTACCGAACGCGGCTTGCATCACCTTGTGTATGAGGTTGTAGATAACAGTATCGATGAGGCATTAGCAGGATTTTGCGATGAGATTATTGTTAAAATACTAGAAGATGGAAGAATTTCTGTGGAAGATAATGGTCGTGGTATTCCGGTAGAGATGCATGAAGGAGAAAAGATCCCCGCAGTTGAAGTGGTGATGACTGTATTGCATGCCGGTGGAAAATTTGATAGTGATACATACAAAGTTTCCGGTGGTTTGCACGGTGTTGGTGTATCTGTAGTAAATGCGTTATCAGCAAGATTGGATGTGGAAATTTGTAAAAATGGAAATGTTTATCATCAATATTACGAGAAGGGAACTCCTAAGAAAAAGCTAGAAATCATTGGCACATCAACTAATACAGGAACCAAAGTAACCTTTATGCCAGATGGTGAGATTTTTGAAACATTGGAATTTAGTTTTGATTATCTTTCCACTCGATTACGTGAATTAGCCTTTTTGAATAAAGGTATCAAAATTATTCTTCATGATGAGCGTACTGGAAATGAACACAATTTTCAGTATGAAGGCGGAATAAAGTCTTTTGTGAAGTACTTGAATGAGAATAAAAAGGTAACTACTGAGGAACCAATTTATATCCATGGTAATCGTGATGATGTGGAATTTGAAGTAGCCATCCAATATAATGAAGGGTATCAAGAAAACATCTCCAGTTTTGCCAATAATATTCACACAATCGAGGGTGGTACTCATCTTAGCGGTTTTAAATCTGCTTTAACTCGTGCTGTAAATAATTATATCAAGCAGAATAATTTGCTTAAAAATGAGAAGGTTTCTCCCGGCGGTAGTGATATTCGAGAAGGTATCACAGCTGTTATTAGTGTTAAACTTAGTGAGCCACAATTTGAAGGTCAGACTAAAACGAAATTACAGAATTCAGAAGTGGAAGGCGCAGTAAACTCTATTGTTTATGAGAAACTTATTGATTTTATGGAAGAGAATCCCAACGAAGCAAAAAATATATCTCTAAAAGCTATTTTGGGTGCGCGATCTCGTGAAGCTGCTAGAAAAGCTCGTGAACTTACACGACGAAAATCTGTTTTGGAAAGTGGAAGTTTGCCCGGTAAATTGGCGGATTGCTCCATTCAAGATCCATCACAAACAGAAGTTTTCCTGGTGGAGGGAGATTCTGCGGGTGGTTCTGCTAAGATGGGAAGAGATCGTACTTTCCAAGCAATTTTACCACTTTGGGGAAAGATGCTAAATACCGAAAAAGCAAGAATCGATAAAGTTCTTAATAATGATAAAATTCAACCGGTTATCTTAGCTTTGGGCGCCGGAATTGATGATGAATTTGATATTTCAAAATTGCGTTATAACAAAGTAATAATCATGGCCGATGCCGATGTCGATGGTCAGCATATTGCCACTTTATTACTAACTTTCTTCTTCCGATACATGAGACCATTGGTAGAACAAGGGCATATTTACATTGCTAAACCACCCTTGTTTCTTATCCAAAAAGGAAGAACCAAACGCTATGTTTACACAATGGAAGAACGAAATGAAGTGATGAAAGAGATGGGATCCACCGGTTTGCATGTTCAAAGATACAAAGGTTTGGGTGAGATGAATCCGGACCAGCTCTGGGACACCACTTTGGATCCTGAAAGAAGAATATTAACCTCGGTGCGAATTGATGATGCTATCGAAGCAGATAGGATGTTCACTGTGCTAATGGGGGATGATGTTGTGCCACGCCGTGAATTTATCGAAGCAAATGCAAAGTACGCACAGCTTGATGTTTAGGAGTTAAAATGATACACGATAGATCAAGAATTGAAATAAAAGAAATTGAAGATGTATTAAAAAAATCTTACTTAGAATACTCAATGAGTGTGATTGTGTCTCGTGCATTACCGGATGTTCGAGATGGACTGAAACCATCACAAAGAAGAATCTTATATGCGATGCACGAACTGAAATTAAGTCCCGGAAAAGGATTTAGGAAATGTGCAAAAATTGCCGGTGATACTTCCGGTAACTACCATCCTCATGGTGAACAAGTTATCTATCCGACCTTGGTTCGTATGGCTCAACCATGGAGTTTGCGCTATATGCTGATTGATGGACAAGGTAACTTTGGTTCTCAAGATGGTGATCCTCCGGCTGCTATGCGTTATACCGAAGCAAGATTAAAAAAAGCTTCAATCGATTTAATGGATGATCTTGATAAAGAGACAGTTGATTTTATCGGTAACTACGATGATACTAGAAAAGAACCTACCGTATTTCCTTCAAAATTTCCTAACTTACTAGTTAATGGTTCTTCGGGTATTGCTGTGGGAATGGCTACCAATATGGCGCCTCATAATGTGGGAGAGGTTTGTGATGGAATTATTGCTCTGGTAGATAATCCGGAGTTGGAGCCTTTGGATTTGAACGAATATATCCAAGGCCCGGATTTTCCAACCGGTTCGTATATTATCGGTAAAGCTGGTATTAAAGATTATCTTCAAACAGGTCATGGAAGAATTATTGTGCGTGGTAAAGCTGCTATTGAAACTAAAAGTAATGGCGCAGAGCTTATTGTAATTACTGAAATTCCTTACCAATTAAATAAAACTTTGCTGATAGATAAAATAGTTAGCCAAGTTAAGGAAAAGAGAATTGAAGGTATTAGCGATATTCGTGATGAATCCGGACGCCAGGGAATGCGCTTAGTTATAGTGGTGAAGCGAAACGCTGAAGCAAATGCTGTTCTGAATAAATTGTACAAATACACACAGCTGCAAAGTAGCTTTAGTGTAAATAATCGTGCTTTGGTAAATGGTATTCCAAAAGTAGTGAACATTAAGGAACTTATCCAACATTTCATTGATTTCCGTCATAATGTGATTGTACGTAGAACACAATTTTTACTTAAAAATGCAGAGCATAGATTACATCTCTTAGAAGGTTATCGAATTGCGCTTGATAATATTGATGAAGTGATTGCAACTATTCGCGCTTCCAAAGGTACTGCCGAAGCGAATGAAAAATTGCGAGAAAAATTTGGTTTCTCCGAAATTCAAGCTAAAGCTATCTTGGAAATGCGCTTGCAAAAGCTTACAGGTTTAGAGCGTGAAAAGGTAGAAAATGAATATAGCGAAATTGTGAAAACAGTTGAAGATCTTCAAAATATTCTAGAAAATAGAATTCGTAGAATGGACATTATTAAAGAGGAAACTACCGAGATTAGAGCAAAATATGCCGATGATCGTCGCAGTATTATCTTAGATGGTTCATCTGAAATCGATACTGAAGATATGATTGCGGATGAAGAGATGGTTGTTACTATTTCTCGCCAAGGCTATATCAAGCGTTTACCGGTTGATACATATCGCAAACAAGGTCGCGGAGGTCGTGGCTTAAGCGGATCCAATCTTAAAGAAGATGACTTTGTTGAGAGTATTTTTGTAGCTTCAACTCATGCCTATATTATTTTCTTCACCGATTTTGGTAAATGTCATTGGTTAAAAGTACATCGTATTCCAAAAGTGGGGAGAATTGCTCGTGGAAAAGCAATTGTAAACTTGTTGCATTTAGAAAAAGATGAAAAAGTAGAAGCTTTTGTAACTGTGCGAAACTTCGATCAACCATATTATATTACATTAGCTACCAAAAATGGAGTGGTTAAGAAAACCGAATTGGAGGCTTATTCACGTCCACGCATCAATGGTATTATTGCCATTAAACTTAGAGATGGTGATAGCTTAATTGATGCTCAAATTACCGAAGGTAATAATGATATTATCCTCGCAACCAGAAATGGCTATGCAAACCGCTTTAATGAAACAGATGCTCGTCCTTTGGGTAGAGCTTCACAAGGTGTGCGTGGAATTAGCCTTCGTGATGAAGATCAAGTGGTCTCTATGGTTGTGGTGAAACGCGATGGAACTTTGCTGGCTATTAGTGAAAATGGTTTTGGAAAACGTTCCGAAATTAGTAGCTATAAAACTACAAAACGTGGTTCAAAAGGTGTGATTACACTTAAAACATCAGAAAGAAATGGTCATTTGATCGCCTTGAAAGAAGTGGTTGATAATGATGATTTGATGATTGTGACAAGAAAAGGTATGATTATTCGCCAAGGTGTTGATAAAATTAATGTAATTGGTAGAAATACTCAAGGTGTTAAACTCATAGCTCTGAAAAAGAATGATAAAGTGTTTGATGTAACTCGTATTTTATCTGAACAAGATGATGAGGATTACGATGTTAATGAAAATTCTGTTGAGGAAACATGCGAAATTGTTGAAACAGAAATTGTAGAGAATACGCCGGAAGAGATAATAGAAGAGTAATTGATATATTATGATAACAAGCGGATAGAAACATTGTTATTAACGAATTGGCAGAGGTGAGCTTTGTTCATTTCTGCCTTTTCTCATATCTAAAGGCTAATTCTTAATATTTAAAGGAAAAAATATGGCAAAGTTAAAATTTGTTACTCTAATTTTTTTGTTAATGATCATTGGTTGCACAGCTAAATATATGCCACTTAAGGAAGCCGGAGTTTCGATTTCCGAAGAATTCGGGGTGGTGAAAACCAAAGATTTTGTGTTTGCTGCTGAAAATAGATATTGGGTAAAAGAACCAACTGAGTTAACTAATTATTTTACCACTTTTTATGTGAGTATTAGAAATCGATCTTCTGAATTACATGAAATCAAAATGAACGATTTTGCGCTAATTGATGAAGCTGGAAATCAATATGATATTATCTCAAACGAGTATATCGAAATACTAATCCAGCCAAGTCAATTTGATTATTTATCGCTTGATAAAGATAGCGATTCTGAACTCATCGATATCTCTGATATTATTGATGAGGAAAAAAATCTTTTGGAAAAATGGCGCAAAGGAAAAGAAAATCTCATTCGTTATTCTTTTCGCTTTGGAAATCTGCACGCCGGAGCTCGTAAGTCGGGATTTATTTTTTTCCCACGCTTAGCTGAAAGTAATAAACGCTGTAAGCTGATATATAAAGATGTGGAGATTAAATTTTCTCGAGTGGAAGAGGAAGAATAATAATTTATCAGGAAAGCTCGAAGAGGTGAAGTTAATTGTTAATTGTGAATTATTAATTATTAATGAATAATGGGGGAGTATTGGGTGCTAAGAAAAATGGCACTTATGTAGAATCACACAAACGAAGCAAAGAAGACAACTCCACTTTTAATAATTGGTCTACCAAAGGAAACACTAATCCTTATACGGGGAAAAATTAGAGGATGGTTTCAGAAAAGATCTCGTTATTTTGTTTAACGCAATAATTTTGCCGGTCTTTATTGTTTTATTAGTTGGCCGTGTAGCTGTCGGCGAAGGCGGCTCCTCTCAGCTTTTCTTCTCGGACAACCAAGTTTGAGATTTTATTCTATGGGATAAATACACATATTACTAAGAAAGGACTTTCGAATATTCAGAGTTCTTTAGATGATATTAATTTCGATGAAAACAATTAATGGCATGATAACTATAATTTGGGAATTATTACGCCATAAAATGTTCTGATTATAGTTAGTTCGGCGCAATAGGAAAAAAATGGCGTGGGATATAGGTGTTATGGGCTTGAAAACTGAAAAGAGATTGATTCTTGACAAAAATATTGTGTAACAATGATGTCTGAAAAATAGTAACTAAAAGGTAGAGATATCAATTATATTGATAACATTGAATAGGAATCTAAATTGAAGTAAAATGAATCAAATTAACTATGGAATTTAGTAATTCCTGATTCTCATAATGTGTTTTTGTACATATAGAATATCCCGTTTAGTTGGTGCATATTCGAAAGTTAAGCCCCAAAAAGCAAAAAGGTGAATAATGATAGAATTATCAAAAAACAAAAATTATACAAATTTTCTTATAACAGTAAAAGACCGAATCAGAAATGCGCAGTATAAAGCTTTAAAAGAGGTCAACTCTGAGTTAATTGACCTTTATCAAGACATAGGGAAAATGATTATTGAACGACAAAAAGAGAACAATTGGGGAAAAGCAATTGTTCAAACTTTGGCAAAAGATTTACAAAATGAATTCCCGGGAATAAGAGGATTCTCTGCTAGAAATTTATGGCTGATGCGAACATTTTATATTGAATATGAAAATAATACAAAACTGCAACCGATGGTTGAAGAAATAGGTTGGGCACATAATATTGTATTAATTCAAAAAGTGAAAAACTTAACTGCCAGAGAATTCTATATAAAAATGACAAAAAGGTTCGGTTGGACAAAGAATGTTTTAATACATCAAATTGAGAATCAGTCATTTGAAAAATATTTACTTAACCAAACTAACTTCGATAAAGCTGTTCCTGAAAAATATAGAAATCAAGCAAATCTCGCAGTAAAAGATGAATACACATTTGGTTTTTTGGAACTGTCAGAAGAACATTCGGAACGAGAATTGGAAATAGCTTTAATAAATAATGTTCGCAAATTTTTATCTGAAATGGGAAGTTATTTTACTTTCATCGGGAATCAGTACAGGTTAGAAGTTGATGGTAGTGAGTTTTTTATTGATTTGTTACTCTATCATCGAGCCTTGAAAAGCTTGGTGGCAATCGAACTGAAAATTGGTGAATTCAAGCCTGAGTATGCAGGTAAAATGCAATTCTATTTGTCTGCATTAAACGATACAGTAAAATTAGAAGGCGAAAATCCAACAATTGGAATTATTATTTGCAAAAGTAAAAAACGAACTATCGTCGAATATGCACTTCGAGATGCTAATAAACCAATTGGAGTAGCATCTTATACATTATCAGAAAAATTGCCGAGTAATTTAAAAGATTTTCTCCCCTCTACAACAGATCTGACAAATCAACTTGAAAAATTTATTAATGATGATGATGCAACAAACTGAAACCATTGGTTGCAGAATTAAAAAAGTGAAAAAA
>DAOWES010000187.1 GCA_030638385.1 Candidatus Cloacimonadota bacterium
ATATTAGACGTTTTATCCAGTTCAACCGCACTCTTAACGGAGATATCACCTTTCACTTTACCGGAAACCAAACATTCTTCCGCCACGATACTAGAATGAACAACACCCGAAGCACCGATAGTGACAAATCCATCTGTATCGATCGAGCCTTCCACTTCGCCATCAATTCTTAATCCACCCTTAACCTGGATAGTGCCGGTAAATTTACAATCTTTTCCAATAACTGTAGAAAGTTCAACTTTTCTATTTCTTACCATTATATACCTTCATGAGCATTAATTTTTAAAATATTCAATGGATCCACATTCTCACCATTAATCATAATTTCAAAATGTAAATGCGGTGCAGTACTATTACCTGTATTCCCGGACAATGCAATGGTCTGCCCCTTTTTCAAGGTCTCCCCCATCTCCACAAAAGTTTTTTGCAAATGAGCATACAGGGTTGCATAATCGTTAAAATGATCAATAATCACCACATTTCCATAATGTTTATCTTCATACACCGAAAGAACTTCTCCATCTGCTGCACTAATAATCTTAGTGCCGGTTTGGGTGGCAAAATCCACAGCAGGATGTTTCGAACTAAATTTTTGGCTAATCTTATATTTGCCATTTATGGGAATTAAATCGGGAGTATTTGGATTTGCATAACTCTTCTTTTCCGCTTTTTCTTTGAAACTTATCTTCTCCAGTAAATCTTCTAAATTCTCTTCTTTTGAGCTTTTCGACGTTGCGTTTCGCAATAGCTCGATTTTTTTTGTTAACATCTCTACATACTTATCATTTCCGGAAATCTTCTCTCCCCTTTCTATCAACATCAATCTCAGTTTATTATTTTGCTGATAAAAATAGAATGATATCCCAATTGAGGTAATCAGTAAAATTAACAAAAATTTCTTCATTACTTAATCCCCAAAGCCTTCATAAGCATCATTAATTCTTCTTCAGACTTATACTGAAAAGAGATTTTACCTTTATTAACGCCACCGGAAACCTTTACTTTCACACCAAATCTATCTTTTAATTTTTTTTCTTCAGATTGAAAAATTACCGGGTTTATATTTGCCTTTGGCTTTCCCTCATCCCAACCGTTAGCATTTATTATTTTCGCTTTTTCTTCAGCTTTTCTCACCGAAAGTTTATACTTGGTAATCTCTTCCGCAAAACGTTCTTGATACTTATCTTCAACTTGCAAAATAGCTCTGGCATGCCCGGATGATATTTTGCTATCCAATACCATTTGCTGCACACTTGGCTTAAGATTTAACAATCTGATAAAATTGGAAATAGTAGCACGTTCTTTACCCACAACCTCAGAAATCTGAGCATGAGTTAATGAGAATTCATCACTTAAACGTTTATATGCTTTTGCCTCTTCCAAAGCATTCAAATCTTCCCTTTGCACGTTTTCAATAATGGAAAATTGCAATTGTTCTTTATCACTTAGACTTCTCACAATCACAGGCACATCTGAAAATCCGGCTAATTTGGACGCTTCCAATCTTCTTTCTCCGGCCACCAACTCATAGCCACCTCTATCACGTCGAGTAACTATTATTGGTTGAATTATACCATTTTCCACTAAAGAATTTGCTAACTCCTGTAATTTCCCTTGGTCAAACACCTTTCGGGGCTGATATCTATTTGGTTTGATCTGATTGAGTCTGAGGGTTGTAATCCCGGTAGTTGAATCGGTTGATTCCGGAATCGTAGAAATTAATGCATCTAAACCTCTTCCTAATTTGTTCATCTTGCAACCACTTCCTTTGCCAGTTCAAGATAACCCTTGGATCCCGGCGATTTTATATCATAATGAAAAATGGGCTTACCAAAACTTGGCGCTTCTGATAATTTTACATTTCTATGAATTACTGTTTCAAATGTTTTTTCATTGAAATAACGACGAACTTCTTTTGCTACTTGATTTGATAAATTCAATCTACGATCAAACAGAGTTAGCAATATTCCCAAAATATCAAGTTCAGGGTTCAAACCTTTCTTAATCAAACGAATCGTATTTAGCAGCTGGCTTACTCCTTCCAAGGCATAATACTCGCATTGAATAGGAATGAGCACATCGGTACAAGCCGTTAGTGCGTTTACTGTAAGCAACCCCAAAGAAGGAGGACAATCGATGATAATATATTCATAATTATCTTTCACTGCATCTAAAGCGTGTTTTAATTTATGCTCTCTGGAATATTCCTTCACCAATTCTATCTCTGCCCCACTAAGATCTACACTGGCAGGCGCTACATCCAAGTAATCCAAATTCGGGCAAGTTCTAACAATCTCAGAAATCTTGGCATTTCCAATTAACGCTTCATAAATATTTGGTTTATCTCTAGAAATTCCCAAACCACTAGAAGCATTACCCTGAGGGTCAAAATCTACTAAAAGCGTTTTATGCTCAAAAATTGCCAACGCTGAAGCCAAATTTACCGCTGTAGTTGTTTTCCCCACTCCACCTTTCTGATTTACGATTGCAATTATCTTACTCATCAATACCTCATTTTGTAATTTCTATAATCTTCCTTGTCCCAATTTCAGGATGGCTCAAATCGTGAATTTTTACATTTGCAAACTGTTCAACATCATCCATTAATTTGCTTTTATAAAGAATAATTTTCCCACCATCCTTCAATAAGCTCATCATCTTTTCCCTATATTCAGGCAATATTTTCACTGAACGACAAACAATCACATCAAACTCACCGAACCATTCAGAATCTAAATCTTCTAAACGTGAAACAATCGTGAAACACTTTTTGAGGTCAAGTCTTTTAATGATGTTTTTCACAGCACTCATCTTTTTTTTACGTGAATCCAGACAGTAGATTTGTGAAGTGGGAAAGATGATATTAAGAGGTATTCCCGGCAAACCTCCACCACTTCCAAAATCAAGAATTTTCTTATCTGAAAAATCAAATTCTTGGATTGGCAAGATTGAATCAAGCAAATGCAAAGTCCAATAATCTTCATCAGGGGTTTTACGCGAAATCAAATTCACTCTAGAATTTTCATCCAAGAGATACTCATGCAATTCTTCAAATTTACTTATCAATTCTTCTGAACGCTCCGGTTGTTGCTCCCGAATAAAATCTATAAATGCTTGTTTTTTCATAACAACCTCATTTTTTTTCATTTAAAATTAAGGGATGGTTTTTAGTGTCAAGAGAAATGAAAATCACACAAAAATGATTCTCCCGATTCTTTCGGGACAAAGTTCTAGTGCATTATTGGGCTTTAAAATATTTAGCTGAAAACTTAATTTTACCCAACTGCATCTTTGCCGGAAAAATGAAAAAAGCTTCTTATTCATCAAGCGAAAGAATAAAATAAAATGTTAATTATTTTCCCTTCTCGTCGCCAAGAAAGCCGGGTGAAAAGGAAGAGAGAACATTTATCAAGCAAATGATAGCAACCATGCATCCTCGAAAAAAAAGTTTATCTTAATAATTTGACATAATCTTTCTATTTCAATTTTCTTCTTACTGAAAATAGTAGGAGTTATAATGTTAGAAAATTTAGTTATTTGGCTGCAATCAAATCAAAATCTAATTGTCTGGGTGGGAATCTCTTCGTTGCTACTTTTTATCGGCACATTGATTTTTATCCCCATAATAATTATCAACATCCCATATGATTATTTCTCATATCGTGTACGTCACAAACTCAAAGAAAAGCATCCGGTTATTAGAATTATCTCGATTATCCTAAAAAATATCATCGGCTATATATTTATTCTAATGGGAATTGCAATGATCTTTTTACCCGGACAAGGCTTGCTAACTATCTCTGTTGGCTTTTTTCTTATTGATTTTCCGCTTAAATATAATTTCGAATGCTGGCTGATAAACCATCGCCCACTTCTCTATTCAATAAACTGGATTAGAAAACGTACCGGAAAAAGAGAAATAGAATTTTTAAATTCTGATCAAAAAGGAAAAATCTAGATGCGACATGACGCTTCCTCTACTCTTCCTTTCTAGCTTCATTCAACCAATGAATAATCTGCAAAGATTTTTCCAATATTTCCGTTTGAGAAATCTTATTACTGGAGATGGTAAAAATAATTTTTAAATCACCGGTCGTATCAAATTTAACCGGATAATTGAAGTCCTTCATCATCCTTGCAATAACCTGACGGTTTGGTAGCAATGTATTATCAAATTCCATAATAAACTGATTTTTCTTAATTTGTACGGTTTTCATCATTGCTTTTTCTGCCAACATTTTCAGTCGATAATAAAGCACCGAATTATTCACTTGTTCCGGTATTGGTCCAAAGCGATCTTTTAGCTCATTCTTAAGTTCAGAAAATTGTTCATTTGAATCAAACGAGAGCATGCGTTTATATATTTCCAAGCGATGTTTTTCATCAGTAACATAATCATGAGGAATGTAATGATCTTGCTCAATGCGAATATTCTTAAGCCTGAGATTATCCTCTTCTTCATCCCAATTTGGATTAGGATTATCTTTTTGGAAGTTATCGATCGCCTTCTCCAATAATCTGTTATAATAGCTAAAACCAACACTATTCATAATCCCACTTTGTTTTGTTCCCAAAAGCGAACCGGCGCCCCGCAGCTCCATATCACGCATCGCAATCTGATATCCACTTCCCAGCGAGTCATATTCGATGAGAGTCTCCAATCTAATTCTAGCAATTTCGGTAAGTTGTGGCGGGATAATCATATAGGCATATGCGCGTCGATTACTACGTCCCACCCGACCGCGAATTTGATATATTTGAGCCAAACCAAAGGTATCAGCCCGATTAATGATAATTGTGTTTGCATTGGGAATATCGATACCATTTTCGATGATTGTGGTAGCAACCAGGACATCAAATTTATTATTAGAAAAATCCAACATAACAGATTCCAATTGCTTTTCGGGAAGTTGGCCATGTCCGATTCCAAATCTTGCATGAGGAACTAATTTTCTCAATTCAGCTGTAATAGTTTCAATTGTTTGCACACGATTATGCACAAAGAAAACCTGCCCGCCACGATCCAATTCTCGACTGATTGCATCTTTAACCACATCCGGATCAAATGGCACTACTACTGTCCGAATAGGTAATCTAGCTTTGGGTGAGGTGCGAATAAGAGACAATTCTTTTAATCTGGAAAGAGCCATATGCAAAGTTCTGGGAATTGGAGTAGCACTCATATAAAGCGTATCCACATTACTTTTCAATTTACGTAATTTATCTTTATGTCGTACCCCAAAGCGATGTTCTTCATCTATTATCAAAAGCCCAAGTTTATTAAATATGATATCCTTAGAGAAAAGACGATGCGTACCAATAGCGATATCAATTCCACCGCTTTGAATAAGCTTTATATCCCTATCGATATTGGCTTTTGATCTGAAGCGACTAAACATGGCAAGTTTAACCGGATATTGCGCCAAGCGCTCTTTGAACACCAAATAATGCTGCTCAGCCAAAAGAGTGGTAGGCACAAGCACAGCCACCTGATATCCACTCATCACAGCTTTAAAGGCAGCCCTGATAGCTACCTCTGTTTTACCAAAACCAACATCACCACAAAGCAAACGCTCCATTGGTATCTCAGATTCCATATCTGTTTTTATCTCTTGAGTTGTCTTTAGCTGATCGCTGGTTGCTTCATAAATAAACGACTCTTCCATCTCCATTTGCCAGGAAGAATCCGCCGCATGCGCAATTCCCTTTCGAGACTTACGCTCTGCATATAATGCTATCAGATCTTCCGCAACTAACTCAATTTGCTTTTTGGCTCGAGATTTTGTATTCTGCCATTTCTTGCTTCCCAGCTTATTGATTTCCGGACTAATTCCCTCTTCCGAAACAAATCTGCTAACTAAATTTAATTGGTAGGTGGGAACATAAACTACATCATTCCCGCTATATTTAATGGTGAGGCATTCAGTAGTGGAACCTTCTACAGAAAGTTTTTTCAAACCTGTAAAAATTCCCACTCCATGATCAATATGAACAATATAATCTCCCGGTTTGAGAGAATCATAATCGACTAAGATCTCCTCCTTAGAAAATTTAATTGTTCGCCTTTTGCGTTTGTAACGACTGAATATTTCATGATCCGTTAACACCAACAACTTGGCGTCAATAAACTCAAATCCCTTTTGGAAAACACCAATCGTAAAATCTATCTTGTTTTCAAATTCTTCCAATAAATCCTGCATACGTTTACTTTGGCTTCTATTGTCAGACTGAATAATGATTTTGTAACCTGCCCCAATTTTGTCAGTTAACATAACTTCAAGTTGTTCTAAATCATTATTAAAAGAATCAGGATTTACAAATGGAGCTTCTAATTTGTGCTTTACTACATCAAAATCTTGATATCCGGCAGAAAGAAAATAGTTTGTATGAGAAGAAAATATTTTGCTCAGATTTTGTTCATCATCAAATAAATTTTTGGGATCAGGTAGAACTTTTTTATTAAATTTAGTACGAGCTTTAGCATACATATCGATAATCTCTTCCTGTAGCTCATAAAAATAGGAAGAGAAAAATTGGTATTCATCCCAAAAAATTAAACAATTATCCTGCTCAAAGTATTTAAGAAATGTTTCAACTCGTGGTAAAAGCAAAGATACATCAAGCTCAATCCCTTCATAAAAGTCATTTTCATGAATTCTTGTCCAAAGCTCTTTGGAAGTGCTTTCGGCAATATCATTGATAGAAAATTCTCGCGAAGGAATCAGCGATATCTCTTCCAAAACTTCTCCGGTAGATTTTTGGGTATTTATCGAAAAAACCCTGATTGATTCTATTTCATCACCAAAAAACTCGATCCGAACAGGCTTGTGTAAGCTGGGACTAAATACATCAACTATTCCGCCACGTCGGGCAATATCGCCCACCTTGCTAATCTGATATTGATTTTCATACCCCATACTAACTAAATTGGAAACCAGAAGATCCGGGTTATAATCTTCATATAGAGATAAATTAATGATGTTTTTGGCAAAGATATCAGCCGGAACCATCTTCCGTAAAAAGGCTCGTAATGAAACGCTAAATATCGCAGGTTGATTACTAACTGCGGCAGTCATAGTATCGATACGTTGAGCACGAATAATATAATGCGGAGAGCGTTCTTCATATGGTAAAACTTCATAATCAGGTAAAAATCTTGAATATTGAGAACCAACCAGAAGGTCAAAATCATCAAGATAGTCTTCTGCCATTTTATCATCAGCAGAAATAAATATGATATTCTTCCCGGTTTTCTTGAAAATATGTGCCAATAACAATGCTTTTGCAGATCTATTTAAACCGTGAAAAAGAGTTTGATTATTTTGAGCTGAAATTATCGAATCGATTTCTCTAATAAAATCTGATTTGCCAATTATCTCATTAATTTTTTCATACAACATTTCCATAATCCTCTAAAAATATTTTTAGTTTGTTAATTTTTTCCATTTCTAAGTTAGGGTTCATTGCCAATCTCTTTTTCAGCGATTCAGTATTTCCACTTTTACTTGTTAATGTTGAATTTTTCCAGATTCGTTTGTTTGTCAAGTTAGGCATCGTTCACGCTTTTATCTTTACTTTTTTGGAAAATATAACGTTACGCCTTTTCTGGCTGGCTGGTAAAGCTCAATGAGACGAGATTGGGGAAGAGGTTACCACAAAGACCCGAAAGCACAAAGAACACAAAGAAGAGAGACGAGATAAAATGGGAGAAATGTCATCCTGAGCGGAGACGAAGGATATTGCAAGATAACAAGTTAAGGAATTCTTCGTCTCCGCTCAGAATGACAAATTTCTCTTTTTTACGAGTTCGTTAAAATTGATAATAATTAAAAAAAATAATCTTTTAGGGAACTTTGGGTCTTAGATATTTCGTGGTAAAAAAAACAAGTTACCCCAAATTAGCATGAAACAAATTAAATTTGACAACAAGTGACTCATATTTACATGTTGAGTTTGCAATATTAAAGAAAGAAGGAAATCTACAGATGGAATCATATGAAATAATTATCGAGGGAATGGTTCAGGGGGTTGGTTATCGCTATTTTGCTACTAATCAAGCTCGAATTTACGATATTGTTGGTTATGTGAAAAATCTATATGATGGCAGAGTAAAAATCATTGCTCAAGGGGAAGAGAATAACTTACAAAATTTCATTCATCATCTTCACCAAGGCCCTAGACAAGCTCATATAGCAGATCTTCACCAATCTTTATTTGTGGGAGCAGAAAAATTCTCCGACTTTTCCGTTCGGTTTTAACAAAGGATCAAACAGCTTGAAAAAACTTCTCCTCATCCTCGTGTTATCAATAATTTCAAATTCTTTAATGGCAATGTCTTCAAACCCTCGCTACCTCACTCCTTCCGAAAAGTTTCATATTGTAAAAAAAGGCGATTCCCTAGATTCGATTAGTTCTGAATATAAAATTTCCAAAGAGAGGTTGATGCTTTTTAACAATTTGAAATCAGAGAAAATATATTTAGGACAAAAAATCTATCTCATCCCCAAACCCACTCAATGGCATCAATATATCACCGTGCGCGATATACCCCAAAAAGGCTATCATGTCGTGCGACCCAAAGAGACAATTCACACAATCGCTGAAATGTATGATCTTCAAATTATCGACCTTATTGACATTAATAATTTATCCGGTTTTTCGCCAAATATTGGCACAAAAATATATCTGAAAAAATCTGTAAAACAGAAAATTCAAGTAGCTAAAATTGATCCTACCTCAACAGATTTATTAAAAAAAATTGCAGCTCCTCCACCTTCAATTATGCAAAACACTAAAGTAACCCTACCGGTTTCCGGAACAGTTACTTCCGAATTTGGAATTCGAAATGGACGCCCCCATAAAGGCATCGATATTGCCAACAAGAAAGGAACTCCGATTGTTTCTGCCTTAGCGGGAAATATTGTTTTTTCCGGCCGACAGCGAGGTTATGGCAATGTAGTAATTATTGAGCACAGCAACAGTGTGATGACAGTTTATGCTCACAACGAAACGAATTTGGTACGTGAAGGTGAAATGGTGAAACAAGGGCAACCAATAGCAACATTGGGATCTACCGGAGTTTCAAGCGCTCCACATTTACATTTCGAATATAGGAAAAATGGCCGAGCCATTAATCCTCGAGATGTCATACCTACCAAATTTTTGAAAAAGGATTAAGAATTATGAAAAAAGACAATGAACATTTCTTGATCGGTGAAGTTGCCAAAAAGGTTGGAATTCACGATCAGACAATTAGAATGTATGAGCGTAAAAACTTATTAAAACCGCTTCGTACGGCAAATAATACAAGAATATTCACTAAAAATGATCTCACCAGAATAAATGCAATTATCACCTTAACTCAAGAGGTTGGTCTAAATTTATCCGGCGTAAAAATGGTATTTTCTTTGGCTCGAAAATTAAAGATGAATGATGATGAATTATTAGATTTTGTTTATGATCATATAAACGAATTTTAATTTCAATAAATTGGGGAAGAATAATGGCTGAAAATGTATTTTTAGATAAAGCATTACAAAAGTATCTCAAGGATATTTCCCATAACAAACCTTTGGGAAGGGAAGAGGAGCACAACTTAGCTATTTTGGCACAGAATGGAGATCAGAAAGCATTTGATAAACTAGTGAATGCCAATCTGAAATTTGTTGTGACTGTTGCGACTAAATATCAAAATAAAGGTCTTACTCTTTCTGAATTAATCAGCGAAGGCAATGTGGGGCTTATAAAGGCAATCAAAAAGTTTGACCCGTATAAAAACATTAAATTGATCTCCTACGCTGTTTGGTGGATCAAACAAACAATTTTACTGGCACTAGCAGAAAAAACAGACCTCATTAGAATACCACTTGGAAAAACAAACTCAGCGAATAAAATTAAATCTGCCCAAAATAAGATATTTTCTGAAATGGGTAGAAAAGCAACTATAGAAGAAATTGCCAAAAGAACAAATCTTTCAGAAGAAGAAGTAGTTAGAATATCCAAGCAAATGGTAAACACTTTTTCGATCAATTCATCCGCTAATTCTGAAGGCAATATAAGCATGTATGAATCTCTGGAAGATAGCGTAACTCAAGATCCCAAAACTCTTTATTATCGCGATAAAGTTTTAGATTCCATTGAGAATTCTCTGGAAGAACTTCCTCATAGAGAAGCACTGATCGTGAAAAAGTATTTTGGTTTGAAAGGAGAAAGTAGCCTAAATTTTGCTGAAATTGGCAAAGAATTGGGGTTATCGCGCGAACGTGTGAGACAAATACAAAAAATTGCTCTGGAAAAGATCTTGGAAGAATCTTACGATGGCATGAAGGAAGATATAGAAAAGATTTTGGAGTAAAATTAACCGCGAATTTATATTAAAGAATACTGCTAAAAAGCCACCCTGAGTCCCGATCTATCGGGAAAGGGCAAAGAGTGAATGGTGAGGCATCCTTCGTCTCCGCTCTGGATGACAATAGACATTTCATGAGAGCAACGTGAGAGAACACCTCAATGAGACGAATTGGTGTGTTTGGGAGTAGGCGACAATGGCTATTGTCGCACAAATCTGTGCTCATCTGTGTTAATCTGTGTCTATTTTAATCCGAAAGATTTTATTCATTTCAGAGAAAGGTTTATCACCCTATCGCAATATACAGTCATGCAATTTAGTGGTCTTTTCAGCAGAAAACTGAACATTGCCTACTATCTTCACATTCTTGGCAAAATAGACATCACCTTCCAGCTCAAACCTTTCGCATTCGATCAATGAAGGAATACCTTCGGCAAATCTTGCCTCAAAGTCATCTACAAGCTTATAATATCTTTCGTCCAAACTAATCACAGGTATTTCTGCCAGTGATTTGCTTAACCTCAGATGATAATCTTCGGCAATTTCAAAAGCATCGCTTCGTATTGCCAAAAGCTCATTTGTCTTCTTTACAGGTGCAAATCTGTTTCGATTCACAACCATTGCTTTCGAGCCATCAAATACATTTATAGCAGCTCCCATAGCCGATTCCAATTGATACACTTTGGTTCCATTTACTTCTTTGGGATTTATAATTAACGAAAGTGGCAAAAAATTACCATTTTCATCTAACTTTGCTTTTAATGCTTTCAGGTTTACCCAGAGGTTATTAGTATTAAAATATTTATAGCGATCTACATCTTCAAAAAATTCTTTCTCATCCGCAGGACACTGAGCAGTTTCTCTTAATATTAGATGTCCATCCTTGGTTTGAGCTAAGTGACCACCTTTTTTATCCATTTCACTACGAGTGCACACTTCCATCATAAAGGGGATGTTATTTTGGGCAAAATAACCCAATATTTTTTCATCAACAACTGAACCTAAATTATCTGAATTTGAGAGAAAAGCATATTCGATTCCTGCTTTTAAAAGCTTATCCAAAGTTCCTGTAATTGCCAAAGCCATATAAATCTCACCATGTCCGGGAGGGTTCCATGTTTTCGAATCATCATCAGCAGTAAATGGCGAAAGATCGTCAGCTTTAATTTTGGGGAATTTATTTTGTAAAAAATCTAAGGGCACACTAGCGATGGGCAGTTCAGGATATTTTTCCAAGTAGGAAAGACAATCTTTTTGGGTGTTGAAACTATGCATAAATAAAAGAGGAATATCTTTATTGATCTGTTTTCTAAGATACAAAACCTGTTTGGAAATAATATCTAAGAAATTTAGATCATTTTTCACATTCAATAA
>DAOWES010000026.1 GCA_030638385.1 Candidatus Cloacimonadota bacterium
ATTTTATCTCGTGTAAAAGAGTAAGGATAATGAATCGTGTAAATGCTATCACCGATATTATCTTGGATGAGATTTTTGTTTTTTAGCAGTTCGCCAGTAATCTCTTTTGTTGATTTAGAAACATCAATTTTTTCGTGTTTAAAACCATGAGAGCTGATCTCGTTCCCTGCCCTATTAAGCTCTCGGATCTGTTTCCATCCCATTCTTTTAATGCCAAAAACGTTCACTTCGCTTGTGGTTTGTGGCTCTTCCGCAGTCCACTCGCCCACAATTCCAAAATCTGCCTGTACCTTATATTTCTTCAAAATAGGAAAAGCATATTCATACTGTCCGTAGCTACCATCATCAAAGGTAATTGAGATTGCGCCGGGTTTGTTTTCATACCATTTGGTAATTTTAAAATCATTTTTGTTTTTTTTAGATTCGGAAGAATTCAGCGGTTCCATTTCGGCAAAAAGCTCTTGCAAAACATAATATTGTTCTTTCAAACGAGTTTCATATTCCGGCTCATCCCAGCCTTCCCAAACGTAAGAGAAAGCTTTTTTATTTTTTGGAATAGTATATTCTATTTCATTATTTTCATTTGTAATAAAAGAGTAAATATTGAATTCATCAATGGTGGTAGTTTCAATATCCGGCGTATTTTCGATATCATCCAAAACTTGCAAGCTAGATGGATCGGAGACATTGAGCAGGTGCCAAGTAAGCCTTAATTCCATAATTCCGGTTTCAGAATCATAAAACCAATCTGCGTTGGAATTTTCCTCGATTTTACCAAAAGTCAATTTACTGCGATTGTGCAATAATTGATGATATTTATCTCCCAAAAGTGTTTCTCGTGAGCGGTTTGCGATAAGCTCTTGGGGAACAAAGTGGCCATCGTCATTGTTTTTGGAGGAATAAACGGGAATATAATCATTGTAGATATCGGAGAAAACAGAGTATTGATTATCGATTAAGATTTCTGCCGAATCGGGAGAAATAAATTTTAGTAAAAATTCTATACCGTGAGCAGATTTTTCATTGATAATCGGAATTGTGTGATCGCCTTTTTTCTTATCATAAGTATCGATTGCGATATAAAGATTATTTTTTGTAAAATCAAAATTTTTCAGATTATATTTCAGATAGAAATAGCTTGGGTCAACATCTGCCTGAATATTTTCATTTTCAAAAAATCCGGGTTTAGGCCAATCATCATCTTTTCCATCCAATATTTTGGTTTTGTTCTCCACAGCCATAATGCCAAAATTTTGTTCGGGATTTTCCTTGTTATGCCAATATTTACGGCGATGTTGTGGTTGTTCAAAATCCATCACCATCCAATTAAATTTAAACCATTCATCTATCCATTCAAACATAATAGCGCCACCACAATTTGTTTGATGAATATCTTCCGTGAGCAGTTTATTAATGCGAGCCTGCTCTTTTTCGTTGTGGCCACCTTGATGAAATCCATAAGGCGAATAGTGGCTATTCCCACGGCTTGATGGCACGCCATATTCCGCTATAATCAATGGCATATCGGGGCAATAATTTTTCAGATCTTCTAAATAGGGCAGATAATTATCATTTCCTTTTTGATATTTTTTATCGAGATAAACAAAATCGGGGTAGTATGGATAAGCGTGATAGGCTGCATAAATGCCTGTTTTCAATAAATTCGTTTGATAGTATTTACGAAAATCAATAACTTCTAAATCGTTGTCATATTCACGAACTTTATCATTTTCGATAAACTCGGAATTATGATACATCGGATCGAGTGGCAACCAATTAACAAATGAAATTGGGTGTTGGTTTCTATACTCCAAAGTCTCATATTTTAGAGTATAATCCATCATTTTACCCAGCCAGATTTCCATTGGCGTACCATTTGGAATAGTGATAAAATCGCCATCAAATGAAGATATAGCATTATTCTGATTAGTGAAAGTTACACCTTTCGGCTCCCACTCTCTTCCCAAAAGATAGGCTATCGTATATCCTGAAACATCAGAAATGTAGACGCCATCTGCTTTCCCGCGTGTTTTAGCCAAAACATTATTGCCATGAATTACATCGATTACATCTTTAATCTCTTTCTGGAAATTGTAGGTATAATCCTTATTGAAATAGTTATGATCTTCCGGCACTGTTGCCCAAACACCTTGCAAAAGATAGAGCGGATTATCGGAGTAGAGAAGATTGTAATTTGCAAATGCTTCATAAAAAACAGGTGGGAAAATTGTATAAATCCTTATAACATTAGAATTCATCTCACCAATTTTCTCGAACCAATCCATATAAAGATCAAAATCTTGGGGAAATTCAGAAGGAAATTTTCCGGGTAGAGCAACACCCAGGTTCATACCTTTTAGGAAAATAGGTTTCCAATCTGCGCTATTTTTCTTTTTTCTATCGATAGTATAGATCTCGAAATAATCACCGTTTACTCGAAAATTTATTTTGCTGTTTTCAAAAGCTTTTTGCAAACTTTTCTCATTATATTCCGGGAGAAGATCAATCCTGATTTTGGTACTATCAATCACCACTATTTTCTCTTCTCTAATTTTATTTTCTATCTTCAGCATCAGCGAAATGGTGATAATTAGTAGCGATATTAAAGTAATAATCACAAAATACTTTTTTTTCATCTTAGAAATTTCCTCCGATTATTAAAGAAAATGCTCTACTTTCATAGTAATTATTTTTGAAATTGGAGAAACTTAGGGAAAAAGAAAACTTATGATAATCCATACCCAATTCAGAGTCGAAATTAGTTTCAAATTCGTCATAATTATCTAAATTTGCAGAGCCACCAAGATAGATGTAACTTCTTTTATAAGAGTAATAAAGTGACCCGGTTAAGCCGAAAATCTTGCGATCAGTTGGAGAATAATATAAAGAAGAATTATATTGATAATCCATAAATCTGTAACTGCTTCCAATTTTGATGATAGGTAGATTCCAAACTTGGTAATTAAGTGCGAAATTATAATTTAAAAATTTATTTTCTCTTTGGGTGTATTCATTCCAAATCCAGTTCTTTTCAACTTTGCCAAACTGATATGCACTACTGAAATTGAACTTTTTATATTTAATATTAATTTTCTCATTTAGATAATTTTTCCGAACTTTTTTCCAATGATAAAAATATTCATTTCCGAAATTAATATTATTCGTGAGATTGATTTTTTTCCAATTAGTTTGAAATTTCCAACCACCATCAATCAAAGTGAGCGTAGAATCACTAATACTGCCACCAAGTGTAAAATTAATTTCGTTATTTTTGAATATTTTATAATTAGATTTTAGGTAAGATGAATCAAAATATTTTTCTGTAATGAAATCATTTTCATCTTTCTGAGCATATTGCCAAAAACTATTTGCATTCAAAGAAAAATTATCTGTAATCAGCTTGGATAGAGCATATTTCTGATTAAAGCTAGTGGTCTCATAGCCTTCTTCAATCTCTGTTTGTCCTGAATATTTAACTGAAACAATCCAATTAGTACTATTTTTTATATTTTTAAATTCTTGAATAATTTCATCATTTCCAGGATCCAATTGAATAGCTTTCTTATAGTTTTGGATAGCGAGAAATGGCTTATCTTGCCACCAATAAATTTTACCGATTCCACTCCACGCTTCCGACCAACTATCATCAATTTTCAATACGGCATTATATGTTTTGATAGCTTCATCCAATTGATCTGAATATATATAGGTTTCAGCAAGTTCAAATAAGGTAGGAAGATGTTTAGGCAGATATTTAAGCGACAAATTATAGAAAGCAACCGATTCTGAAAAATTATCCTTTGCTTTTTCCAATCTTGCCAACCCCAAGTATGCTTCCACATCTGTTAGATCATTAGCCAAAATTAATTCAAAATATTTTTGAGAAAGATCATATTGTTGAGAGAAAAAATATAATCGTGCTAAAGCAAGCTGGGCATCATAATCCTCTTTATCAAAAGAAAAAATCTTTTCATAACACGCAATCGCCTTGGCCATTTCATCATTAAATTTATAAGAATATCCTAGTTGACGCCAAATTTCAAGATTATCTTCAGATACATTTTCATTTGCCAGTAAAAATTCCGCTTGCAGAAAATCAACCCGTTTAATCGCTTCTATTATTTGTGAATTATCGGCAACTAAAGGCGCTGAAATTATTATTATAAACAGCAGAGTAAATAATCTTTGCATTAATTTTCAATCCTGATATTGATTAATTGTGTATAGGAAACATTTTGCGATGAATCTATTATTTTACCATAAATTGTATGATTTCCATTTGTCATCATAGTAGAATCAATAGCAATATTATAGGGATCATCAATAATATCATTGCTAAATTGGCCATCAATATACAATTCAATTTTTTCAATTCCAATATTATCAATTGCAGAAATGCGAACTTCAAAATTTCCGTTTACCCCTGTCCAATCAGCAGGATAAGCGATAAAACCATTTGGCGATTCAATATCAGGTAATATTATGGAAAAAGTTAAAACATTTAGAGTTACACTTCCACCAATAATATCAGTAGCAACGGCATAGATGTTATGTGTTCCCGGTTCATTGATCGGTAAAATGGTCTTATAAGGCGCTTCGTGGAAAGTATATGCCAAATCTCCATCTACAAAAATTGCGATACTGTCTATCATCTCTTCATTCTCTACCTTCAAATTTAGCATAATGTCCGATGTCTCAAATTCCTCCCATGAAATTGGGCGCACAATCTCTACCGAAATATTTGAAGTTTCAATTTCAGTGCTGTTCTTGATGTCACATCCAGCCATAAATATTAAAATTAATATAATTA
>DAOWES010000064.1 GCA_030638385.1 Candidatus Cloacimonadota bacterium
GTCTCAATCGTGAATTTGTTCAAATTAGCTAAAAAGTACGATGTTGTCGTAGCGATTCACACCGAGATGCAACGCTGTTTGAATAAATGGAATGATAAAATTAAAGATAAAACTATAGAAAATCACAATCAAATAAGAAATCGTGAATGCGCAATTGAAGGAACAGAATTAGTACTCGATATTGCTGAAAAGGTGGGAAATAAAGTTCTTATTTGCCACGTGAGTACAAAAGAAGAGTTGGATTTGATAAGAGAGGCAAAGCAAAAAGATGTCCAAGTATTTTGCGAGGTTTCACCACATCATTTAATGCTAAATGAAACGATCGTGAAAATTGTTGGAAATTTCGCCAAAGTTAATCCACCCTTACGTACCAAAGAAGATAATCTGGCTTTGCTTGAAGCAATAAATGATGGCACAGTTGATTTAATCGGAACAGATCACGCTCCCCATCAATTGACCGAAAAACAACAAGATTACTCGCTAGCTCCTTCTGGATTTCCCGGCTTGGAAACTATGCTTCCAATCTTACTAAATGAAGTTAATAAAAAGAATATTACCCTTGAAAAAGTGGTTGAACTTACTAGTGCAAATGCCAATAATATCTTCGACTTAGAGAATAAGAATATTCTTGCTGAAGGATACGATGCGAATTTTGTGATTATCGATTTGGATAAAAAGCAAATTATCAAACCGGAAAATTTTAAAAGCAAAGCAAAATACTCCCCATTTGCCAATACTGAAGTAACCGGGGCTGTGATTGAAACTTTCGTAAATAGAAAAAAAAATAAAAAAAAATAGATAAAGAAGTGTAATGTTTTTTATGGAAGAAAGTAAAAAATATACTTCTAAGAAAAGGAGAGAAGATGACAACTAAACAATTTGTTTTAGAGTTAGAAAAAATTGGAGCTATCAAGTTTGGTAATTTTACATTAAAAAGTGGGTTACAATCACCATTTTATTTTGATCTTAGAGATATGATCAGTTATCCTGAGATTTTGGATGGAATAGCGGAATTACTTGCTGAACGCATCAAAGATATGGATTTCGATGTGATTACCGGAATTCCTTACACAGCGCTTCCAATTGCTTCACTCGTTTCTGCCAAATTAAATAAACCTCTCATCTATATGCGTAAAGAAGAAAAAGCTTATGGCACCGGGAACAACGTGATAGGTAAATTTAAAAAAGGTGATAAATGTCTGGTAATTGACGATTTAATAACAACCGGCGCGAGTAAAATCGAAACTGCCGAAGGTTATGAAAAAGAAGGCGTGATCGTGAAGGATTTTGTTGTCGTTATAGATAGAAGCGCCAATGGTACAGAAGAGTTGGCAAAAGATGGCTATAATCTTCATAGTCTAATTAATCTGGCTGAAATTGTTGAATTGTTGCGTAGCAAAAATTTGATATCAGAAGATAAAGTAAAAGAAGTAGAAGAATTTACCAGTAGCTTGCTTAAGCCGGTTGTTGCAAAGGAAAAATATGTAAATCCTCTTACTCAAAAACTTATGGATAAAATGGTAGAGAAAAAATCTAACCTTGTTCTTTCTCTCGACGTTACCACTCAGACAGAATTTTTTGAGATTCTTGATAAATGTGGGGAAGAGATTGTGATGCTTAAAACACATGTCGATATCCTGGATGATTATGATGAGAATTTTGTTCCAAAATTACAAGAATATGCGAAGCGTCAGAATTTCTTAATTTTTGAGGATCGTAAGTTTGCCGATATTGGTAATACTGTTCGTCACCAATTCCGCAATGGCGTTTATAAAATTGCTGATTGGGCAGAATATATCACTGTTCACATGGTGGCAGGAGAATTGATCTTAAAAGGTCTCTTTGAAGGTATTGATAACAGAGCCGCTTTTGTATTGGCCAGAATGAGCTCTAAAGGTAATCTTCTAAACGAAACATATACCAGGAAATGTTTTGAAGCTGCTAAGAAAAACCCACAATATGTAGCTGGCTTTATTGGACACGGCAAAGATGTGGAAGATATTAAGCGTTTTAAAAAGAAATTCCCGGGCAGTGAACTTTTAATGATGCCGGGTGTGAAATTGGAAAGAGGTTCCGACGCAATGGGACAACAATATATTACAGTAGAAGAAGCTGTTGGTGGTGGTGCAGATTGCATTATCGTAGGAAGAGGCGTTATTAAAGCAGATAACCCCGGAGAGACAGCAAAAGTTTATCGTCAACGTGCTTGGAATGCCTATCAAGCAAGGTTGAATGGTTAAAAATCTAATCATTAATTCTGGTTACCAAGCTTTTTGCTTGGTAACCAATATGGGAAGCAAGGCTTCCGTAATTACTGTATTCTCAAACAGGTTCTTGGGGATAAGATTGAAACAGGAGAAAAAATGAAAAATTTGATTTCAATGAGAGATTTATCTAAGCAGGAAATATTGCATTTAATGGAAGTAGCTGCCAAAATAGAAGCTGGTGATATTGTTCCTGAAATGAAAAGAAAAGTTGCGGCATTGCTCTTTTTTGAACCATCTACACGCACGATGTTCTCTTTTGATACAGCCATGAAGCGAATGAACGGACAAACAATTATTATGAGCGGAACGCAAAACACTTCTGCCAAAAAAGGTGAGTCTTTTGCTGATACATTGCAAACTATTGCGCAGTATTCCGATATTATTATTATGCGAAGCCCGGTGGAAGGTTCAGCACGATTAGCTTCCGAAATAGTTGATGTGCCTGTTGTGAATGCCGGTGATGGAGCAAATCAACATCCAACCCAAGCTTTATTAGATCTTTATTCAATTATTAAAACACAAGGGAAATTAGAAAATCTTAAGATTGGTTTAGCAGGTGATCTTCGTTTTGGAAGAACTGTACATTCATTAGCTCAAGCTATCGCAAAGTTTGGCGCTGAATTTAAATTTATTTCTCCCAAATTTTTACAAATGCCACAATACATTAAAGATGATTTATCAGAACAAAATATTAAATTTCAAGAATTTGTAGAAATGGATGGAAATATTGATGATCTTGATATTCTTTATGTTACAAGAATTCAAAAAGAACGTTTCGCAGATCCGGAAGATTATGAGAAAGTTAAAGGTTCCTATATTTTAGAAAAATCTATGCTTTCTAATGTGAAAGACAATCTCAAGGTATTGCATCCATTACCAAGAGTTGATGAAATCTCTACAGATGTGGATGATACGGAATATGCATATTATTTCCCACAAGCTAAAAACGGAGTTTATACTCGTGAAGCTATAATTCATATCTTACTCGGAGGTGAATAATGAGTGTTAAACAAATTAAGGTTAACGCAATAAAAAATGGAACTGTGATTGATCATATCACTGCCGGCAGAGTTTTGAAGGTTATCGATATTTTAAATATAAATGATAATAATTCTGTGATGATTGGCATGAACTTAAATAGCCGAAAAATCGGGAAGAAAGATATTGTTAAAATTGAAAATCGTGAGCTTTCTGAACAAGAAGCAAATAGCATCGCACTAATCTCTCCCAATGTGACTTTGATAATTATCAAGGATTTTGAGGTTACGAAAAAAGTGGAATTGCAGATGCCGGATTCTATTGAAAAACTTATTGTATGCCCAAATTCTAAATGTATAACCAATTCAGACGAAGTTACCTCAAAGTTTAAAATTGATAGCATCAGTAAAACTGTTAGATGTCATTATTGTGAGAAAAAATATAGCTTAGAAGAATTAAAAATTAAAATTTAAATATTTAAAATCGCGAATGAGCGCAGACTTGTAGGGTTCTTTGAAGCCCATTATTTTGATGCGACCGAAAGTTAAAAGATTTTATGATGGAAAATACAAGATAATTAATTCGTGTATATTCGCGTTAATTAGCAGTTTAAGCTAAAGGAGATTTCATGGCAAAAAGAATTATTACTGAACCATCAAGAACGTTGATGGAATTCAGATTATTACCGGGATTAACCAAGGCAGAGCACTCAGGAGATGCAATCTCTCTTCGTACTCCATTGGTTTACTCTCCCAATAAAGAGAAAAAACATTATTTAAATATACCCTTAATATCAGCTGCAATGCAATCTGTGTCAGGTGACCAGATGGGTATTGAACTGGCAAAACATGGTGGCGCAGCAGTAATATTCTGTTCACAGACTATTGAAGCTCAAGCAAAAATGATAGCTAAGATCAAAAACTACAAAGC
This sequence comes from Candidatus Cloacimonadota bacterium, assembly GCA_030638385.1. GTDB lineage: Bacteria > Cloacimonadota > Cloacimonadia > Cloacimonadales > TCS61 > DAOWES01. The sequence goes on from DAOWES010000064.1 coordinate 4,176, forward strand.
CGGATTTGTTAAGCCAAAAACTATGAAAAAAGATATGAAAATCAACGAGATGTATAAAATTCGTAAAGAAACAGGGCACTCAACTTTTCCTGTAGTTGATGCGGAAGGTGTTTTCGTTGGTCTTATCTCAAAATGGGATTATGATATTTCGCTTCATGCAGATAGCAAAATTGAAGATCGAATGATTAGCAAAGAAAATATTGAATTTGGAAAAAATATCAGTAATATCGCCGAAGCTAATAAAAAATTATTGGAAAGCCATAAATCAGTTTTACCTATATTGGATAATGCCGGAAAACTTATCTCAATGGTTTTTAGAAAAGATATCACCGATCAGATTGATTTTCCTAATGAAATTCATGATGAGAAAAAACGTCTTATGACTATCGCTGCCTTAAATACTCATGATTATCAGGAAAGAGTGAAAGCACTTGCCGAAGCCGAAGTAGATATTATTGCCATCGATTCTTCAGATGGTTATACTGAGTATCAGGCCGATGCGATAAGATGGATTAAGGAAAATTATCCTCACATTCCGATAATTGGTGGAAATGTCATTACCAAAAAAGGATTTCGCTTCTTAGTAGAAGCAGGAGCTTCAGCAATTAAAATTGGTATGGGTGGTGGTTCCATTTGTATCACTCAAGAGCAAAAAGGAACAGGCCGCGGTTTGGCAACAACTGTTATCGATGTTGCGGAAGAACGAGATAAATATTTCGATGAAACCGGCATTTATATTCCGATTTGTGCTGATGGTGGCGTTACTAGTACCAAAGATGTTACGATTGCGTTGGCTCTTGGTGCGGATTATGTGATGATGGGACGTTATTTTGCTAGAATGGAAGAATCACCAACTAATAAAATTGTTGTGAATAATCGCGTGATGAAACCATATTGGGGCGAAGGTTCTGCTAGAGCTCAAAAGTGGAAAGAAAAACGCTATAACCAAGGGAAATTTGTCGAAGGCGTGGAAGGATTAGTAGAATATTCCGGTCATCTAAAAGATAACTTAGGCGAAACATTAGCAAAGATAAAATCTTCGATGAGCACATGTGGTGTTGCTAATATTGCTGAGTTTCATGAAAAAGCAGTATTGGAAGTTGTTTCTGCTCTCTCTATTCGAGAAGGTAAACCTCATGATATTTATATGGGCGCAGAAACAAGCAATAGTGATAGTGAAAACACTGATTAACTGAATTCTTTTATAATAAATATTTCGTGTTGATTTGAGTAAATTCATGGTAAAAAAATAATGGAGAAAAAATGGCAGATTATAAAGAAGCCGGTGTAGATATTCAAGCCGGTGATAAAGCGAGTAAAATAGCTTATAGTTTTGCAAAATCTACTTTCCCTTCTCGGAAAGGAATGATCGGAAACCCTATTAGTGATGACGGCTCTTTTGCCGGCATGATGGATATGGGTGATTTCTATCTTGTGCAAGGTGATGATGGTGTTGGCACTAAAATTGAGATTGCTGAAAAAATCAATAAATTTGATACAATGGGCTTTGACCTACTGGCGATGGTTTGTGATGATGCTGTTTGTCTGGGAGCAGAAACTATCTCTATGACTAATACGCTAGATACAAACAAAGTAGATGCCACTATTATTCACGATTTGATGCAGGGACTTGCTAAAGCATGTATTGAACAAAAGATCGTTATTCCCGGTGGTGAAATTGCCGAAGTGGGGAATAGTGTGAATGGTAATGTGTGGAATGCAACCGCTGTTGGTGTATTAGAAAAGAATAAAGTTATCACAGGAAAAAATATAAAAGTTGGTGATACAATAATTGCCTTACATGAGAAAGGGTTCCGTTCCAATGGCTTTACCTTAGTAAGATATATTCTCGAGCAAACATACGGCAAAGATGTTTATTCTCAGCTCTCTCCATTTGGTAAAACTTGGGGTGAGATGATGCTGGAACCATCTACGATTTACTCAGCTGCTATTTTGGCACTGACAGGTCGTTTTGGAGATGAACGCAAATTTGATGTCAAAGGTATCGCTCATATTACAGGTGGAGGAATTCCCGGTAATTTCAACCGAATTCTTAAGCAAACCGGTTTAGGTGCAAATTTTGACAATTTGTTCGAACCAACCGAGATGGTTAAAGAGATTCAAAAACTTGGTAATGTAGCTGAAGCTGAAGCATACAAAACCTGGAATATGGGAAATGGAATGATGTTGGTTGTAGATGCGGATGATGCTGAGGCAGTATTGGAAAATTTAACTGTGGAAGCAAAAATTGTCGGTAAGATAATTCCCGAAAACAAGATCGTAATTGATACTAAAGGTTGTGATCCGCAGAGATTATCATTTGATATTTAATATAAATAGAATGAAGAAAAAATGTAGCTAATTGAAACTGCAATTAGCTTATGATAAGTTTTATAAAAAAAAGTGAAGCAGTGAATTACTTAAACAAGAAGAACAATGATGCTTTTGAATTATTCGTTCCTATTGTTAGTTCTTATTCGTTGCTAATAAATGAATTAGTTAAATAAAAATTATTGGAGAGATGATGAAAAATCAGATTCAGCTTTATTTGAAGAAGCGAATTAAAGATGTGGAAGGAGAGAAGCTAGCCAAGGCTGCCTTAGATTTTCTTAGCATCGAAACCGGAGCAGTAAAGACAGGTAAGATTTTTAATGTTCTATATGATTTGAAAACGTTAGAAATTGAAAAATTTGCTAACCAAGGTTTATGCGATGAAGTAATTCACGATGTGTTCATAAATACCTATTATCAAAATGAAATGTTTAAGACATTTATACTCGTGGCAAAGATGCCGGGTGTTACCGATGATGAAGGTGTTTCTGCTCAAAAGACTTTAAATGACATTTTAGAGTTGGATTTAGATGTAAACACTCAACATATTTATACAGAAAATATTTATCTATTTGAGAATGATCTTAATAATGAAGAACTTAAGAAATTGGCTGAAGATCTCTTAGGAAATAAATTAATTCACCATTTTGAATTTGGTAAATTTGAAGGAAAGGTGGAATATATTCCCGAAGTTAAAATAGCGGAAGGGAAACCGGTTGAATTTATCGATGTTTTTATAGCTGATGAGAATCTTATGGAACTTTCCAAAGAGATGTTGCTATCTTTGAACTTAGAAGAGATGAACGCTATTAAGGAATATTATGCCAAAGAATCTGTGCAAGCAGAAAGAAAAGCTTTGGGATTACCGGTAATGCCAACAGATGTGGAAATGGAAGTTCTGGCGCAAACCTGGAGCGAACATTGTAAACACAAAGAATTTGCTGCCTCTATTAATTATAAGAATAACGAAACTGGTGAAGAAAAAACAATTGATTCACTTTTTAAATCATATATTAGAAAATCTACCGAAATTGTAAGAGAGCGTTTGGAAAAAGCAGGAAATAACTGGCTTTTGAAAATTTTCACTGATAATGCCGGAGTGGTAAGAATTGATGACGATTCTGTTTTTGTTTGGAAAGTAGAGACGCACAATTCGCCCTCAGCAATCGATCCTTACGGAGGGGCTATTACAGGTATTTTGGGAAATAACCGTGATCCGCTGGCTACAGGTATTGGCGGTGCTAAACTTCTCTTTAATACTA
>DAOWES010000046.1 GCA_030638385.1 Candidatus Cloacimonadota bacterium
GATTCGTAGCCGACTCCCGAGATCGTTTGCTATCGCAAGCCGACTCGTAGAAGGAACATAAGAAGAGCAAGAAGATGTTTAATGATTTTTGAATCCCTAAGCTGTCCCCATTTACAAGGGGACAGTTTGGGGGATCTTTTGCGAGCCGGGATGAGGTAGAATTTTGAAAGATTTTAAGACTCAGATTCACTGTAAATAAAAATCTAAAATATGTAATCGGATTTCAACGATAGAAAATAACTTCTTGACGGAGGTTAATCTCTTTTTGCGTATATGAAAATACTTAAACTAAGGGGATGATTATGAAAAATAATAGAGAAGCTTGTGTGGCTGGTGTTTTTTATCCGAGAAATAAAATGGAACTGAAGAAAGAGCTTACTGAAGCTTTTAATAAAGTTACGAATCAGAAAAATTACAATGATATTTTGGGCATAATTTCACCGCATGCCGGGTATTCTTATTCCGCTGGTTGTGCGGCACATGGTTATCAAGCGCTTGCTTCAAAAAAAATTAAGACAGTTGTGATTATTGCGCCAAGTCATAAGTTTAGTGGATTTGATTTTTCAGTAGGGAATTATGACCAATATGTTACTCCATTAGGTGAAATATTGGTTAATAAGGAGTATGTTGAAATGCTATTGGGATATGATAAAATAAAATTTTATCCCGAAGTACATGAGGTAGAACATAGTTTGGAAGTTCAATTACCGTTATTGCAATATTTGGGAAAAGATTGCGATTTGGTACCGATTTTATTGGGAGCTCAAACGAATGAGAACAGTAAATATCTGGCAAATATTTTAAAAGATCTATTCGAGGATAAATTAGATGAGGTTGCCTTTATTATCAGTAGTGACCTATCTCATTATCATAGTGTGGAAAAAGCTAAAGAGCTGGATGGGCTATTAATGAAATATGTTAAGAACTTAGAAATTGAGAAATTGGAAGAGAGTTATTTTCAACATCAAGTGGAAGCTTGTGGAATGGGAGGAATTCTTACAATGATGCATTTGGCAGAGCAATTGGGATATAATAAAGTGGATAATATAAAATATGCTCATTCCGGCGAAGTTAGTAATGATAACAGTCTTGTGGTTGGTTATCTTTCAACTATTTTTTACAAATGATTATGTTAAGCTTAGATCAAAAAGAGTATTTATTGGAATTAGCCAGAGAAGTAATTTTGGCTAAATTGGAAAATAGGGACATTCGTCTCGAAGCAAAAGATGATGAAATATTTTCTAAGAAGATGGGAGCGTTTGTTACTTTAAAGATAGATGATGAATTGCGAGGTTGTATTGGCTATGTGGAAGGGATTAAGCCCTTGCGTGAAGCAATTATCGATATGGCAAAAGCAGCTGCTTTTAACGATTCGAGATTTTACCCGCTTTGCAAAGAAGAGCTGGAATATTTACAAATCGAAATTTCTGTTTTATCTGAATTGGAAGAAGTAAATTCGATTGATGAGATAGAAATTGGCCGCGATGGCTTGATTATCAGGAATGATTTTACTTCAGGATTATTGCTTCCACAGGTAGCTACAGAGTGGAATTGGAGTAGGAATGAATTTTTGGAGCATACCTGCCTGAAAGCCGGGTTGCATAAAAATGATTGGAAACTCATAGGAAATAAGATACTTAAGTTTTCGGCAGAAATTTTTTCTGAAAAAAAGGAAAAAAGAATTTGACAAGATAACCTTGAATTACGAATTTGCGTATGTGTCTTGAGTGATTAAGATTTAAGTAAGCGAATGTAGCTCAATGGTAGAGCATCTCGTTGCCAACGAGAAGGTTGTCGGTTCGAGCCCGATCATTCGCTCCATTTTTTTATCAGGCGACATCGCCAAGTGGTAAGGCAATGGTCTGCAAAATCATTATCCCCGGTTCGAATCCGGGTGTCGCCTCCAATATATTTTGCCGGAGTGGTGGAATTGGTAGACACAAGGGACTTAAAATCCCTCGATCTTCGGGTCGTGCCGGTTCAAGTCCGGCCTCTGGTACCAATAATAAACGCTGATTAGTTTTGCTAATCAGCGTTTTTAATTATACGGTTTCAATCAGTAAGATTGAAATGTTTCATTCCCAATTATCTTCTATCCTAAAGTAAACCCAATCGAATATTTATTCCCAAATAGAATTATTAAGACAATTATCTGGATTAGATTGGCCAGTAGAATTAACCAATCAGAATATCGCCATTTATGCACTTCTGTGTAAGTCTTTTCTTTATGTAATCCCTTACTTTCGAGTGTTAAACCGGCAAAGTGAGCATATCTGCTGGCACTAACTAAGATCGGGATGAGTAATTTAAGAGGAAATATTTTCTTTTGAAAGCGCATTTTATAAGCAATGCGGATTCTAATGAATTCATCTCTCATATAGAAAAAAGCATTGAACGTTGCCATTAAAGAATATCCGATTGCAACAGGCAGTTTTAAATTTTGCATTAATGAAAATACCAGAGCATCACTTTTGATAACGAGCAAAAAAACAAATGAAACAACCGACAGAGAAAAGGCACGAGCTGCCAAGAAAATTGCGTTGTCAAAAGCTGCTTGATAGATCTTCAAACCGCAAAAACTTGCAATAACCGGTGTGGTGTTTGCTCCTTTGGTGTAGAGAAGTACTGTGATAAAAACAGAAACTATAGGAACTAATAAAAAAGCAATCATCAATATTAAAATTTTCAAATTGATTTTTCTCAAAATGGAAATATTTATAATGGCCAGTAATAAGCTTGAAAGAGATAAAATTGCGTTATCGGAAAATAGGATTGGAATTAAGTATAGAAAAGCCAAAAAGAGGAAAGTAAGATCATTGGTTTTACGCATTTAAAACTCCCGAAACATTTTCCAAATACCCATTCTTTAGCATTAATGTCCTATCTGAAATTGCTTTGATAAATGGCAGGTCATGGCTGATTATTAGGAAGCTTTTACCTTGTTGGCGCATCTGACATATTAAGTTGATTAAATTTTCTTTGTTTTTTGCATCTTGCCCAAATGTAGGCTCGTCAAGTAGGAATATTTTGCGTTCCAAAGACCATAAAATTGCCAGTGATAATCTTCGTTTCTCTCCTTCTGAAAGAGTAAATGGGTTTCGCTTTTGATAACCATGCAAATTTATTAACTGCAAAATGTCTGTTTGATGATTTACTTCTTGGATAACTTCATTGAAAATAAAATGATTTTCGGGATTTTGCATAAGCATCGTCAAATCCTGATAATATTTCTTATAGTGAATTTGTCTGATTTCGTTGTTTTCATATTTTATTTGGCCGGAATATTTTTTAATAATGCCGCCAATAAGCTTGAGTAAAGTCGTCTTGCCGGCGCCATTATCGCCAATAATCGAAACGATCTCTCCTTCTCGTAAATCAAGATTTATATCTTTTAATAGTGGCTGTTTGTAGCCAAAACTTAAGTTTTTAATTTCTAATACTTTTTTCCCGGGAGTAATTTTCTTTATTTTTTCAAATGAAGGTTCCCAAATAATATTTGAAACTGACTGCTCCGATATTTCACCATTTTTTTTGATAAATATAGATCGATTTATATGCTCTTTCAGGTAATCTAGATTATGCTCAACAGTGATAATTGTTTTATCTTTGGCTATTTTATGAAATAGACCTACAAAGTGTTTGGCCGAGGATGGATCGAGAAATGCAGTTGGCTCATCAAATAACAATATGTCAGGATCCATCAATAATATCGCAAGAAGAGCTGTTTTTTGTTTCTCGCCTCCTGAAAGTTCCGCAATGTTCCGATCAAGCAATTCTTCTATCTCAAACTGTTCGGAAAATTCAGCAATTTTTTGTCTGATTACTTGGGGCTTGATATTTAGATTTTCCATTCCAAAAGCAAGCTCCTGCCTTACTGTTTTGTGAATCATTTGCGAGGCCGGATTTTGAAATAGATAGCCAATTTTAGCTCGCTGAACCGAACTTAAATGGCAAAGATCTTTTCCCTTAAATAATACAGTACCACTCATTTTCCCAAATATTGTTTCGGGAATGAAACCTTTTAGAGCATGCAATAAAGTAGATTTCCCTGCTCCCGATTCTCCACCAATAAGCATAATGTCACCGGAATTAATTTCATAACTCCCCGCCCAATTTATCGATGAATTACCGTAAGGATAGGTGAATTGAAAATCTTTTAGTTTGTATAAATTATTCAAAATTCTTCCAAACGTATATCGTCTTTAACAATTTCAAATTGATTCAATACTCCTGTTTTTTTCAAACCATCTGCTAACCATTTAGATAATAATCCGGCTAAAAGAGCACCACTAATGAGGAATGTGATAAGCTGAATAATATTGAAGTTTAAACTGAGAAGATAGTTTTTATCCCAGAAAAAAGAAAGTGTGAAGGAAGCAAGAGCAGAGATCATTCCGGCAATTACCAGATATTTTGTGTCCCACTTTTTATATGCCAAAAGCAAGAAGAAAATCTCCACCGGGAGTGCTTGGACAAAACCCCATAATAGCGAAGTAATTCCCCAGCGCGCTATGAAGCCTTGCACAAAAGCTGCAATCATCTCTCCCAAAAGCGCCGAGCCGGGTTTGCGAATGATATATGGGAAAAATATCGCTCCCATTAACCAAACTCCACTTAATAAATTTTCCATGGCTAATGGTTTGAAGATTGGTTTTAATAAATCATAGGCAAATGTATAGCCCCACCAAAAAACGCCCAATGCTGCCGAAACCACTGCGATAAATACAATCTCAGATATTTTTAGTTTTTTCATAATTTTCCTATTCATAATTTAAAATTTTTCTTATCAATTTCGGGTTAATGTTTTCGTCAAATTATTTATGGTTGGGAAGAGGAGAATGGGGAGAATTAATCACAAAGAGCACCAAAAAGAGAGTCCTTAATGTGATAAGATGGGGAAAGAGATTACCACGAAGACCCGAAAACACTAAGAACACAAAGAAGAGAGAAAGGAGGCGAGATAAAATGGAAAACATTTGTCACCCTGAGCTTGTCACCCTGATTCCCGATTTATCGGGAAAGGGCAAAGAGTGAATGGTGAGACATCCTTCGTCTCCAATGCTGTTTTAGTAAAAACTACGCATTCAACGGCTCTGGATGACTGGCAAACCTCAATGTGACGAGATGAGAAAGAGGTTACCACAAAGACCCGAAGGCACGAAGAACACAAAGAAGATATGTAATTGTAATTTAGACAGATACAAAATTATTTTTTAGGGAACTTCGTGCCTTAGGGATTTCGTGGTGAAAAAATAGGTTACCCCAAAAAGTGTTCTCGTCTTTCCTCCAGAGGTTTACCGGCCTTTGGATGGCTGGCAGGTAAATGTGACGAAATTAGAGAAATCCGACAGGAATCTTTGGAAGAATTAAAAAAAAGCTCCAAAAAAGCTCAAAAAAAAACTTTAGATATCTATAAGCAGAATATAAAGTTAAGACCACTTTCAACCCAAAAATCCTGATTTTTTACTCTTAATATATGGGGGGGGGATTCTTCTCATTTATCCGGGCGGGAAGAATCGTTTTTCATTTACGGAAATAAAAAAAAGGGAGCAAGAAAGATGCTTATATTAATTGGGAAAAATAAATTCATTTGAGATCGCTCGAGATGAAATATTTTGTTCATTCTCGAGCTAAAATTACAATTGAAATTTTAAAAAAATACTCCAAGATGGGGGGTATAGATAACTGAAATATTGGGGTGTGAATTTACTAAAATGAGGGATTATGAAATATGAGGGACAACTTGTTAAAGCTATATTAATTACCAAGAATAAGTAATTTTACAATTTTTTGTGCTAATGGTCTAAAATTGACCAAATAAATTAACTGCGGTAAATTTAATGCCGCTGACGAGGGAAAAAATGTTTTCAAAAAAAAATATAATCGTAATAGCTATTTTGGCTGTAATGTTGATGGGTAGTGTGGTGTTAAGTGCTGCGACTGCTAACGTATGTGTTACTACAAATGGTAACGGAACAGGTTACGTTTCGATGGTAAGTTTAGAAATACGGCACACTACTTATGACAATGTAAGCTATGAAACAGGTGAGAATGATGTTCCGCTACCTATAATGGATAACACAGCTTATATGGCATGTGCATATGGAGTTTCTGATAATCATTGTGAAACTGATAACGATTCTGCTTTTTTTACACCAGGTAGTGGAACAATCCGTCTTGAATTAGATATTAATGGATATGAATATCTTGATCCTCCAACCGACCCGATTAGTAGATAAAAGTAGTTAATTTGCCCGGAGCGAATTAGCTCCGGGCTATTAAATTATGGAGAACATTATGAAAAAAATAAGTTTATTATCAATTATTCTTTCCCTCTTTTTTTGCCAACTTTCGGCAACCTTTGAGATAGAGAAGGTAGATGATTTTGGTTTTGCTCAGACAATAAGCAAATCGACAGTACAAGATAGATATTTATATAGTTTAATAGATTTTGGTTTCGAGATTTCTTATATTGAAGATAGCGGAGAACTAACTTTTGTTTCCCGGTATATCGTTCCCAGATCCCGAGATTTTATTGTTGATAATGATTTTATTTATGTTCTTTCATCATCCAATGAAACTGATGATTTTCAAAATAAAATATTAAAAATAGATATCGCGGATAAAGCTAATCCAATAATTTCTGGTGAGATTAAATTAGAAGATAAATTTGTAGCATCTAAGATTGAACTATACAATCAGCACCTGCTTCTTCGTCAAGACATGGGGAGGCTCTTCAATTATACATTTTATAATCTTGAAGATCTTTCCGAAGTGAGCTCTTTTAAACAATCAGAATATTTAGAAAGTATAAATAATTCTTATGCTTTCTCTCGTGTGAATAATTCAAATAACCTTAATATTTATGATTTTTCTGAGCCAAATAATAGGGATATTATTGGTAATGTAGATTTATCTAATTATCATAATTCAGAAAATAGTATTTGGCAAATAAAAACTATCAATGATACAATTGCAGTATGTGCTTCCCAGAGATTTTTCTCCTTCTGGGATATGAATTCCGCCACCGAATGGGAGTTTATTAGCCATATACAAACAGATTCCACTTCATATCTTCTTAACCCGTCATTTACAGTAGAAGATAATAAATTAATTATTCCCACTCTATTTGATATAAGCATGTGGGATATTTCTGATGTTTATAATCCACAATTACAATATTCTCTTCCTCATATAAATTATTTTACAATAGTAGTTACAGGTTCGGGATATCAAAATAATTATTACCTAAATACATACCATAATGGTATGCAACGCTTTAAAATTATTGATAACGAGATCCTTTATTGTGAAGACATTGCCGAAAATTTTGCTCCGCTTAGCTCAGGGAAATATAATAATTATCTTTTTGTTTCTTCATACTGTCATGGCATAAGTGTCTATGATGTAAGTAACCCGATGGTTCCGGAAAAGATTAATACTTTATTTGAAAATGAATATATCTCTGGTTTCAGAGTTTATGACAATACACTCTCAGGCTATTTTTCAAGTACA
>DAOWES010000100.1 GCA_030638385.1 Candidatus Cloacimonadota bacterium
AAAACCAATCAAACTCGTAAAGTAACCGAAATCGTAGCCTTCAAAGTTAACTTCTTGGAAAAAAATCCTAAAGAAAGTTCAAATGAGTTACATCCGGCAATTAAAGATCAGATTAAACCTGAATCTAACATCACTGATGATGATGTACCATTTTAATAAATAATAGGAGAAAAGATAATGGAAGAGAGAACAAACCAGTCAGAACAAGCAAGACCTTCTGAAAGAAGAGAGTTTAAACCTAAAGATAGAAATAAAAAATTTGGACGCAAAAAATTCCAATTTAGAAAAAAAGTATGCTTCTTCTGCAAAAACAAAGATGTAGAGATTGATTATAAAGACGTTGGCCTGATGAAGAGATTTGTGGCAGAAAGTGGAAAAATTTCTCCACGTCGCTTTACTGGTACTTGCGCAAAACATCAGAGAAGATTATCTGTAGAAATTAAAAAAGCACGTCAAATGGCGTTGATTAAATATACAGACAAGCACTAAGCCAACCGTGTATCTTTTTGCAGTTTTTGCTGCATTAATTGCAGCAATTTCCCCATTTGCGGGACTGATCTTTACTACTGTCTTTGGTATTAAATTCCAAAGCAAAATATATGTGTTTTTAAGTGTGTTTATGGGAAGCACTGCCATCCTATATTTTGGTGGATTTCTCGAAATGATTAATGCGTTAGATATCCTATTTGGAGTCGGCATTATCTGCTTTCTGTTTATTAGAAATTTTTTAGCTACCTTTAATTATCTCAAATCATTGCTATTATCAGCTGTTGCAATCATTAGCTATGGAATCGTTAGACAAATATTATTCTATGATACTATAGTTAAGATGACGACAAATTACTTGATTGAATATAATAAAATGTTAGTAACCACTTTTGAAAATAACCCCAAACAACTTGAACTTATGCAAGAAGTAACTTCTCAGGTTAAACTTTTATTTACAGACTTCTACGTAGGTGTTTGGAGCATCATGATGATTAGCGCTCTATATATTGCAGCTCTAATCATCTCGACACGATCTATAATTAAATGGCAATTGAAAACTATTCAAATGCCATTTAATTTAATTTACGTTCTCATCATCGCATTAGTGGCATTTCTAATTCCCAACACACAAAAATACGGAATCAACGGGTTTATGATAATTGCGCCTTTCTTCCTTATTGAAGGTATTAGTATACTTCAATTTCATTGGGGAGAATATTTTAAAAGATCAAAATTTCTATTAATCATTTTGATCTTGGCAATTGCATTTAATCCCTATTTACTTATGTTAATAATCCTACTCGGGATTCTTGACATTTGGTTCAATTTTCGAAAAATAAGAAACGGAGGATCAAGATGAAAATCATCTTAATAAAAGACATAAAAGGATTAGGTAAAGGTGGAAGCGTACTTGATGTTAAAAACGGATATGCTAGAAACTACCTTTTACCACAAAAATTAGCAATTGTAGCCAACAAATATAATCTTTCAAAAGTTGAAAGTATTTCTAATGAAGCTGAAGTTGAAAGAATAGCTTTAGAAAACAAATTTAATGAAGCAGCGTCAAAAGCTAATGGCACTGAGATCACTTTCGTACGTAAAGCAGACGAAAACAATCATCTTTTCGGATCTGTATCTGAACAAGACATCTCTGAAGCTTTAGTTGAGAAGGGTATTGAAGTACATAAATCACTTATCCAAATGGACGACCACATTAAAGAACTCGGAAATTATGATGTGAAGATTCGCTTCACAAATGAAATTACTGCCGACATTAAAATTAATGTTGAGAAGGAGTAGCACAAGGGGGCTATCTTGAAAAAAATCGTAAACATTATAGGATGGATAATTCTCATTGCAACATTCACATCAATAGGATTTGCTACAGATAATCCCAAAACCGGCTTGATAGGTTATTTTATATTCTTTAGTTTAGTGTTTGCCGGAACTTTGTTTTATGCAAAGCACCATCATCGCAAAAGTGAAGTTAACCAAAAAGTTGTTGATACATTACATAAGGCCATTGGTGCTATCCTAGTTCTTTGCGGAACTGCGGTACCGGTTATTTTCTTTAGAAAATTCGTTGATCCAAATCTCGCCTTTTTTGTGTATTTTATCATTGTTGTAATTACGATTATAATAGTAGTTCTAGGTGCTTTGGCTATTTCGATTATCAATAATTCAATCGGCAAGAAGCTCTCAGTAACTCTTTTGGGCTACTTAATGCTAATTGTTTTAGCTACTATTCCGGCAATCGGAATGAGCCAATACAGCAATAGCTATGCAAATTTAGGAATCGCTTACTGGGCAATTATTGTCACAGCAACAACATCTTGGTGGGGATCTTCTCTCTATTTCCAAAAAGACTAAATGATAGCGAAACATTAATAATATTATGAAATTCACTAAAGCCGGCAATGCAATCAGGAATCTGGTATTCAGCATTGCCGGTTCTCAATATCAAGAAATAGTTGCAATCTCTTTTTGCTGGAACAAAATATTAGGAGATCTAATAAGCAAACGAACCACCATCGTAAAATGCGAGAACGGTGTTTTGTTTGTTTCTGTATCTAATAATATTTGGATGCAAGAATTAGTTCTTACCAAAAGCGACCTTATGGAGCAGATTGCCAAACAAAGTGATGTAAAACTTCGTGACATCGTATTTTATTTAGATAGTAACGAAAACAAATTACCAAATTATTTAAGAAGGAAACGAAGAAATGGTTAAGATAGCCCCTTCACTATTAGCATCAGATTTTACCAATATAGAAGCAGAAATCAAACGTATCGAAGCAGCAGGAGCTGATATCCTTCATCTGGATGTTATGGATGGACATTTTGTTCCAAATTTAACTTTTGGAATACCTATTATCAAACAGATAAAGAATATTTGTTCAATCCCCTTAGATGTACACTTAATGGTAACAAATCCGGAAGATTACATCGAGGATTTAGCAAAAATTGGAGTTGAATATATCTGCATTCATCAAGAAACTGTATTTCATCTTCATCGTCAAATTTCGGTAATAAAAGATTTCGGAATTAAAGCAGGAGTTGCCTTAAATCCTGCCACAGCGATAGAGACTATTTTCCCAATAATCGAGCAATTGGATTTTGTTCTAATAATGAGCGTTAATCCCGGATTTGGTGGGCAAAAGTTTTTACCTTTGGTTTATGATAAAATTAAAAAATTACAAGAATACGCCACAACAAAGAACACAAATATTGAAATTGAAATTGATGGTGGTGTAAATAATACAAATGCCAAATTATTGGAAGAAGCCGGAGCAGACATATTAGTTGCCGGTTCCTATGTTTTTGGAAATTCAAACTACAAAAATCAGATAAATAGCTTAAAGTAGGATATTATAATGTTTAATAGTTTATCAGAAAAATTCGATGGGATTTTTAAGAAACTAAAAGGACAAGGAAAACTCACCGACCAAAACATCCAAGATTCTATGCGTGAAGTGAAACGTGCACTTTTAGAAGCGGACGTGAATTTCAAGATCGTGAAGAATTTCATCCGGGAAGTATCAACCAGAGCAGTAGGACAAGAGGTTATGAAAAGCCTCACGCCGGGAAATCAGGTTGTAAAAATTGTTCATGAACAGCTAATTAAGCTAATGGGAACAGATAATTTCCAAATAAAATTTCATGAAAACAAACAAAATAGAATAATGCTGGTCGGCTTACAAGGTTCCGGTAAAACCACAACTTGTTCAAAATTAGCAGTAAAATATCGTAAAAATAATATTTCTCCGGCACTTGTTGCTTGCGATGTCTATCGTCCGGCTGCTATTCATCAATTGCAATTTCTCGGGAAACAATTAAGTTTACCTGTTTACGCAGATGATAAATCTAAAAACGTTATCAAGATTGCCAAAAAAGCGATTAAAGAAGCTACTAAAAATGAGAATAATTTACTTATTTTCGATACTGCCGGTCGTCTGCATATCGATGATAAGCTGATGAAAGAGCTTCGTAATCTAAAAAAATTGATCCAACCGGACTATATATTCTTCGTTGCAGATGCAATGACAGGTCAAGACGCCGTTACTGTTGCCAAAGAATTTAATGATCAACTGGAATTTGACGGTGTAATATTATCTAAGATGGATAGTGATGCGCGTGGTGGTGCAGCCCTATCGATCAAAGCAGTCACAGACAAACCGGTTATCTATGTAGGTACCGGAGAGAAAACATCCGACCTTAATGAGTTCCATCCCAAGCGTATGGCTGATAGAATTTTAGGAATGGGAGATGTTCTTAGTCTTATTGAAAGAGCAGAGCAAGCGATCGATATTGACGAAGCTGAAAGATTAGCTCTTAAGATGAAAAAAAATCAATTTACATTTACTGAT
>DAOWES010000035.1 GCA_030638385.1 Candidatus Cloacimonadota bacterium
AAACGATTTCGATCAAAACGATATCTAGACCGGCTTTTTACACTGAACTCAATTAGGTATTAGCACCTTCTTTCGCAATATAGCCGCTTAATTTAGCTAATAATATTGCTTTATAATATAAACAATTTTACAGGGAAAATAATATTGACAAATAAACTGCGATTTTGTTTCCACAGTAGTAGAGAAAATTACAAGAAGGAAATAGATGAAAAAAGTAGATCTTCATATTCACACTAGCTTTTCAGATGGTATTTATACTCCGAAAAAGATTCTGGAACTGGCCAGAAAAAACAATGTTGAATTTATTGCAATAACAGATCATGACACATTTTCAGGATATCATGAAGCTAAGAAAATAGTGGCAGATTATGGTCTTGAATTGATTCCGGGAGTGGAAATAAGTACCTCATATAAAAATGTTGATGTACATATTTTAGCTTATTATCCGGATGTGAAAAATAAAGAATTAAACGAAATGTTAAATAATATCCAGCTTGGACGATTTTGTCGGGCAAAGAAGATTTTAGCGAGTTTAAATGATCTGAATATGCCGCTGGAACTTGATCGTATTATCGAACTAGCCGGTGAAAATGACCTAATTGGGCGACCGCATATTGCCAGAGCAATGATTGCTGCAGGATATGTGCAGAATAAAAATGAAGCTTTTGATAAATATCTGGGAGATGGTCGCAAAGCTTTTCATCCCAAACCGTCACCATCACCTGAAAAAATTATCAAGATTATAAAGAAAGCAGGTGGAATCTCAGTGTTGGCACATCCTCAAACTTTACAGAATGATGATTTGGTTTATGACATTATTGGTTTTGGAATTGATGGATTGGAAGTTTATTATGGTAAAAGTGGTTTTGATATAACTAAACATTACGAAGCAATCGCTTTGGAAAATGGCTTAATTAGAACTGGCGGAACAGATTTTCATGGTGAGGGCTATGACAAGCAAGTGTTTGAATCATTTGTAGCACCCGATAGTGTTTTAAAAGAATTGAAGGCTCGGAAAAAAAAAGTTAATAACATATTTAAGAGGATATATGAAAAAATTTGAATCATTAGTTGATATTAATAAACGAAAAGGTTTCCCCCGTACTTATAGGATTAATCAGTTTTTTCGCTGGTTTACTTTCTCTTTTGGAGTAATGGCTGTAATTTATGCTTTATGGGTTATCTTATGCAAAGTTGATGGTGATTCTTCAAAAGTCATTAAGTTTGCGCCAATCATTATTGTGTTGTTGGCTTCAAATTCGGTTATTCGTAATCTTTTTACTTTAAATTCAATGAAGCTTTTTGAAGATAAAATTCAATTTGGTTATTTGGGGAAAAAAACGGTTAGAGTTAATTGGGAAAGCTTTACCAAGATGGAGCTTACGGAAGGAAAGCGTAAAGCCGTTAGATTAGTTTATATGGAAAATGGGGAAGAGAAAGATTTTAGATTTTTTCTTTCATTTCCCAATATACTTGAAGTAATAAATAGCATTGCCGAGATGGCTCCTAATATGGAACTTGATGATTTTATGAAAACGATTGTTGTTAGCAAAGATGAGCAGAAAAAAGCAAAATATGATTTCAATAAAATTATTGAGAAAAAATAAAGCCAAGTCCGATTGTTATATTTTCGGTGGGATATTCAAACCTTATGAGATTGCAGACTGTTGTTGTGATAATGACCCTGTTTGCGATTCATATAATAGTTTGGTGAAATAGATGAAAATTGCTTTTTTAGGACCGGGATGGCCTTGGCGTGGTGGCATTGCTCAATTTTTAACTTTGATGGCCGAGCAGGTAGAGGTTGAACATCAAGTTAAGATTTTCTCTTTTATCAAGCAGTATCCTAAACTTATTTTCCCGGGTAAAGATCAGATAAACCGAAGTAAGAATAAATCAAATTTACCTACAGAATCGGTTCTTATTCCTTACAATCCTTTTACTTGGAAAAAAACAGAAAAAAAAATTAGAGACTGGCAGCCGGATATATTGGTGGTAAAATATTGGATTCCATTTTTTGCTCCTGCTTTTGGGTATATAATAAGGAAATATAAAAAGCAAAGTTGTGGTAAGGTCGTTTATGTGATTCATAATATTACTTTTCATGAAAAATGGGCCTTTGCCGATAAACTTTCACGTTATGCACTTGGCAAAGCAGATAGGCTTATTTGCATGTCCGATTCTGTTTATCAAGATGCAAAGAAACTTTTACCCCAAGCAAATTTGGTTAAAGGTTTTCATCCAACTTACAATTGTTACGATTTGCAAAATTATTCGCGTTCATCTGCTCGAACAGAATTGGGGATGATAGGAAAAAAAGTAATCTTATTTTTTGGCTATATCAAGCCCTACAAAGGTTTAGGTTTATTGCTGAAAGCGATGCCACTTATTAAGCAGAAGTTGCCTAAGGCGCATTTATTGATTGTGGGAGAAGTGTATGGCGATGATTCGCTCTATC
>DAOWES010000081.1 GCA_030638385.1 Candidatus Cloacimonadota bacterium
GCAGACCGGATGATAATGAGGTTGGTGAAATTTTGGTGAAAGGTGACAATGTAATGTATGGATATTTTCGGAACAAAGAAGCAACAGAAAGAACCCTCACTGAAGATGGTTGGCTAAGAACCGGAGATTTGGGCATAATTGATGCAACCGGCAATATCTTCATTCGAGGACGCTCTAAAAGTATGATTTTAGGATCATCAGGCAAAAATATCTATCCGGAAGAGATTGAAGCAAAACTAAATAATCTTCAATATATTGCTGAATCAATTGTGGTGGATAGAGATTCCAAGCTTGTGGCTCTGGTTTATCCGGATTATGAAACTGCCGATAAGATGAATATTGAAGAAAATGAGATGAAAAAGATTATGGAAAATAATCGGATAAAATTGAATAAAATTCTTCCGGAATATATGAAAATAGTGAAAGTTGAGATCTCTTCAAGAGAATTTGAGAAAACTCCTAAAAAAAGTATCAAAAGATACCTTTACACCAGACAATAAGAGGTTAATTTCTTTCAGATCATTGAATTAGCATAAACATTAACAGTTTACTTTTCCTTCTCCTGCTTAGGAGAAGGAAGCTGAACGAAACGAAGTCGGCTGAGATGATAGATTGCTTATCATTCTTGCTTCACTGCGGAGCAAATTTAATTTTCCCTAAAAAAAAAAGCACTGCCTATAATACAGTGCTTTCAAAAACAATTATTTATTTTTACATCTGAACATAATCACTATCACTATCAAGATCAATATCAATCTTATTAGCTAAATATTCAGAACTACCAAAGGCAAGTATTGAAATAAAAATTATTGGAAGAAAAACTAAACCGACAGTAAAACCGCTATCCTTTCCAAAATTAATAGAAATTCCATGCATAACCATTATGCTAAAGACTAAAGAAACAATCCAACCAACAAAAGGAACAGAAGACATTAGCAACAAAAATATCCACCACCAAGGCTTCTTGGCAACACGAAGAGTTACCAACATATTGTATATTGGAATTAAAGCTGCCCAACCCGGTTGCCCTGCTTTCACAAAAAGCTTCCAAGAAGCTATTATTGCAAAGACACTTAGCGCCAACGCAAACAACCACATCCCAGCGGACATCGATCCCATTAATGCATCAATTCCAGCATCATACCCATAATCATACATAATTAAACCTCCCCAATTATATTTAGAAATTAGAATCTGAATTACGATTATCCATGTCAAGATTATTAACCGGACATTTTGCTACAGTTTTCAAACCAATAACTACAAATAGCTTTTTTTTATCTGCAACTGTCTGTCTTTGACATGATTAATGCGGCCCAGCACACAAGTCTGCAAGTTCGCGCTTAATTCCTCTTTTCATAAATCACAAATTCTTCACTGCCATCACAGCAATACCTATCAACAATACATTTTCGGTGTTTTCGGGATTAATAATAATTGGAGAAAAGTCCTTATTTAGGGGTTGCAATAAGATCTCATTACGTTCAGAATAGGTTATCACTTTTTTCAATGTTACTTCAGTATTTACACGAACCACACAAATACGTTCATCAGCCTTTCCCCAATCATTTTCCTGCTTCACAATAACCACATCACCACTTGCAATGTGAGGATACATACTATCTCCACTTGCATAGAAAGCAAAATAGTCGTTGAAATTTCCAGCTAAAGAAAGCGTATCAATCATAATATGTTCATCCGGTTCAGCTTCTTCAATACTTTGGGGACTTCCACAACTAACAGGAGCCAAAATTGGCATATTATAATATTGTCTGTTATTAATTTCCTTCAGTTTATCTGACATGAAAATACTGCCGTTACCTGTTATTAGCCAATTGATGTTAATATTATACACAGATGTCAGTTTATTTAAAAAGTTGTAATCCGGAGTAGTTTTATCTTTCACATAACGATTGATAACTACGTTAGAAATATTCAACGCTTTCGCCAAAGCGATTTGCGTCATCTCTAATTTTTTCAATACTTTACTCAATCTTTTACCTAATGACATAATTCCTCCATTTTTTTGTTTAGAGTGCGAAGTACAAGGTGAAAGATTTATCGCACTTTCTTACTTTCCCACATCGAACTCTGAACTTCCCACATCAAGTTTCCCTTTTCGCCACATTAACTACACAGTTAATTTATCTTATTGACCAATTAACTGTCCAGTTAAAAAATAGTTTTAGATAATTTTTTTGAAATTAACAATAATTTATAAATTTTGGAGGTCCGATAATGGAAAGAATCAATAAAATATCGGCTTTCAATGGAGAGTTATCTAAGAGGCGAAGTAATGGATAATAAGAAAATAATTCACATAGATATGGATGCGTTTTTTGCAGCAGTAGAAGAACGAGATCATCCGGAATATCGTGGGAAGCCGGTAATCGTGGGTGGAAAGCCCAACAGCCGAGGAGTAGTTTCCACTTGCAATTATCTTGCCAGAAAATATGGAGTTCATTCTGCAATGCCAAGCGCGCAAGCCTATCGCTTGTGTCCTCATGCAATATTTGTAAGCTCAAATTTTGGAGCTTACACAGAAGTAGCTGAGATTGTTCGAGAGATTTTTTATGAGTATACCGATTTAGTACAGCCGGTGTCTATTGATGAAGCATATTTGGATGTGACAGTAAATAAAAAGGATATAGCTTCAGCTACTCATATAGCTCAAGAAATTCGCCAAAAAATATATGAACGTACTCAACTTACCGCTTCTGCCGGAGTTTCCTATAATAAATTCTTAGCGAAAACAGCTTCGGATCTTGATAAGCCGAATGGATTAGTGGTTATACGTCCGGGGCAAGCTGCCAAAATTTTAGATAAACTACCAATTGGAAAATTCCATGGTGTAGGCAAAGTAACAGAGAAAAAGATGTTATGTTTGGGAATAAATAATGGAGCTGATCTGAAAACGTGGAGTTTACCGAATCTGCTAAAGCATTTTGGCAAAGCCGGAAGTTATTATTATAA
>DAOWES010000174.1 GCA_030638385.1 Candidatus Cloacimonadota bacterium
GTTCCTTTCAAGGATTGATCCAACATTAGTGTTAAAATTTATAATTGACATCTGAGATTTATTATTCCTTTTTATCTTTGAAATCAATAATAAATTGAACTCTTCTAAAAATGCAGGTTTACAGCTTTTTTGGTTTTTATTCACATATACTTTTGAAAGTAATTAAATAAATTTTTGGAGAAAAAAATGAAATTAACTGAGAATGCTTTAACAGTTCTAAGAAAAAGATATTTCATGAAAAATGATCAAGGTGAAGTAATTGAAAATTGGGAGCAATTGGTAGATCGAGTTGCCACAAATATCAGTTCCGGAGATAAAAAAAAGAAAGCAAGATATGCTAAATTATTAGATTCAGGATATTTCCTGCCTAATTCACCCACCTTAATGAATGCCGGTAACGACCTTCAGCAACTTTCTGCCTGCTTTGTTTTGCCGGTTGAAGATAGTATGGAAAGTATTTTTGACGCAATTAAAAATGCGGCACTTATCCATAAAAGTGGTGGCGGAACTGGTTTTAGCTTTAGTAAACTTCGTGAAGCAAATGCTAGAGTGCGCACTACAAATGGTGTATCAAGCGGGCCGCTCTCTTTTCTAAAAGTATTTAATAGTGCTACTGAGGCAGTGAAACAAGGTGGAACACGTCGTGGTGCCAATATGGCTGTTCTCAATGTAAATCATCCGCAAATTATGGAATTTATTACCTGTAAAGAAGATACTTCCGAACTTACAAATTTCAATATTAGCGTTGGTATAACCGAAGAATTTATGAATAGCGTTTATAGTGATAGTGATTATGAACTTATCTCTCCTCATACAAATGAAGTTACAGATAAGTTAAATGCACGAGAAGTTTTTAATCTTATTGTGGAGATGGCTCATAAGAATGGTGAGCCCGGTATTGTTTTTATCGATAGGATAAATGAACATAATCCGACACCGCATGTGGGAGAGATCGAGAGTACAAATCCTTGTGGAGAACAACCATTATTACCAAATGAAGCATGCAATTTAGGCTCGATTAATTTGGCAAATTTGTATGAAAAAACATTTGATTGGGATACGCTGAAAGAAGTCGTTTATGATAGCGTTGAATTTTTAGATGATGTTATTAATCAATCTCAGTTTCCACTTCCGGAAATTGATGAGATGGTGAAATCAAATCGTAAAATTGGTCTTGGAGTGATGGGGTGGGCTGATCTGCTTTATAAGATGAAAATTTCTTATAACAGCGATGAAGCAGTGTCATTAGCTGAAGAGATGATGGAATTTATCGATTATCACGCTAAAGTGAAGTCGATGCAATTAGCTTCAGCAGGAAGTTTTCCAAACTTTGAAGGCAGTGTATATCAAACCGGAAATTTAAAACGAGAGAGCAAACATTTAGATTGGGAAAAATTAAATGTAGAGATAGCAAAAAATGGAATTCGTAACGCTACCGTAACCACAATTGCACCAACCGGAACAATTAGTATGATTAGCAATACTTCTAGTGGTATCGAACCTCAATTTTCTTTGGTTTATGTGAAAAATGTGATGGATGGAGAAAAGCTTTTATACATCAATCCTCATTTCGAACAAGCAGTAAAAGAAGCAGGAATCTTTTCCCAAGAATTGATGGAAAAAGTTTCTGATCTTGGTAGCGTGGCTCACATGGAAGAGATACCACAAGCTATAAAAGAGCTGTTTGTTACATCACATGATATTTCACCGGAGTGGCATATCAGGATGCAGGCCGCTTTTCAAAAATATGTCGATAACGCTGTTTCCAAAACTATCAATTTCAATAGAGACGCAAGTAAGGAAGCTATCCAAATAGCTTATGAACTTTCCTATGAATTGGGCTGTAAGGGTGTGACTGTATACCGTGATGGTAGTCGTGAAAATCAAGTACTAAATGTAGGTAATAAACTGGAAGAGAAGGAAACTGAAGATATTGTAAATGTGATGCCACGAAAACGTCCGGATATTACCACCGGTATTACGCAGAAAATAGAAACCGGTTGTGGTCACCTTTATGTTACGGTAAATTCAGATTCCGAAGGCCCATGTGAAGTATTTACGCAGATGGGGAAAGTTGGTGGCTGTGCATCTGCTCAATTGGAAGCAATTGCTCGTCTCACTTCATTAAGCTTAAGATCAAATATCAAGCTCGAATCCATTATCAAACAAATTCGTGGAATTCGTTGTCCATCTCCAATGTGGCATAAAGGAAAAGTTATTACTTCTTGTGCAGATGGATTAGCAAAAAGCTTGGAAACTTTCTTAAATATCAGTTCCGATTCACTTCACGACATCGAGAAGATTAATTCAGATGTTTCTACAGTTACACATCATTCCGGCTCTAAACAAAGTGGGACTTGCCCGGATTGTGGTAGTGCAATTGAACATAGCGAGGGTTGCCTGAAATGTAATAGTTGTGGATGGTCGAAGTGCTAATTTATGGCAAGATCTAATTTGCCGAGCGGAAGTGTATAATGCCTTCCGCTCTTTTGTTGAAGCAGGGTTTGTTAAATTTCTTTACAATAAATTTTGGATTTTGAACTTAGTTTACATAATGCTTAGGAGATGATGTTTATGAAAGAAGCTGAAAAGAAAATGGAATCTCTACAAGAGAAAGAACTCTCTTTAAGAATATTGAAAATATTCTATCACAATGTTCATTCTCTATGTTTAGGTGTTTCAATTTTA